>JAHYJD010000097.1 GCA_019429365.1 Bacteroidales bacterium
CATAACTATACCTTTTCGGGTATAAAAACAAATATTTTGGTGAAAATTATATCCGTTCGGGTATAAATTATTCAAAAAACTGATCAGGATTAAACGGGATATCATCATCCGGATCTTTATCATGCGGGCCAACACCAGGTGGATTAAACAAACCCCAACGGTCAATAATATAATTCCATTTATCAAAACCTTCTACCCAGTCAATGAACAGCAAACGGTATTCTTCTATTAAATTACGCACAATATTGAAATACTCCACATACTCAAATCCGAAAGTTTCCAAGGAATGATTTTGCACCATTAAATCGTTTGCAGCTTTACGAATTAAGGCCGCATTCTGCATTCGTATATCATACAAATCCCCTCCTTCGGCACCTGCAACTTTTACCGTAAGTATAGCTGCATCCGACAGCATTTGCATCTTGATATCCTGCAAAATCTCATTCTCCCCAGGTATTAAATCCACAATCTCTTTAACAACTTTATAAATTTCCTGACCCTTTTTGTAAATCGGCAGATGTTCCGGAGTCCTTGCTAATTCATCATTATCATTAAACATAGTATTATTGTTACAATCACTTCCGATGGATTTAATTTCCGATACCATTTACTTTCCGATACAGAACTTCTCAAAGATGTTCCCCAAAATCTCGTCATTCGTCACCTCGCCGGTGATAGTGCCCAGGTGGTGCAGGGCCGATCGCAGGTCGATGGCCATCAGGTCGCCAGGCAGCCGTTCTTCAATACCCCGGCGCACGGCGGCAATGGCTTCGGCGGTTTTTGCCAGGGCTTCGTAGTGGCGGCTGTTGCTAACTATGGCCTGGTTTTCTTCTTCGCTGGCAGTGTTTACCGAACTTAATAGGCTTTCGGCAATCATATTGATATTTTCCTTGCGCTTGGCCGACACGAATATGGTTTCCAACTCAACCAGGTTGCGGAAGTGATGGGGTATCTCCTCGAGCAGGTCAATCTTATTGGCAATCAGAATCAGCCGCTTATTTTCATCATAAAACTTTTCGCGGAAGTCATTCAGGGTCTCCGTAATTTCTTCAAGGGTAGTTTCGCTGGCATCAAACAGGTAAAGGATTATTGCCGCTTGCCTTATCTTTTCAAAAGTGCGCTCAATACCGAAGGTCTCAATGGTATCCTCGCTGTGCCGAAGCCCGGCAGTATCAATAAAGCGGAAAGCTACCCCATTGATCGCGATGGTATCTTCAATGGTGTCGCGGGTAGTTCCGGGGATGTCGGAGACAATGGCCCGTTCTTCGTTTAGCAGTGCATTGAGCAGGGTAGATTTACCCACATTGGGTTTTCCTATTATGGCAACGGGGATGCCGTTTTTCAGCACATTGCCCATTGAGAAGCTTTGCTTAAGGCGACCGATTTCGTTTTCAATGGTATCGAGCAAGGTGTTAAGGCTGCCACGGTCGGCAAATTCCACATCCTCCTCGCTGAAATCAAGTTCCAACTCAATCAATCCGGCAAAGGTTACCAGTTGCTGCCGCAGTTCCCTGATCCTTTCAGAGAAGTGCCCGCGCATTTGCCTGAAGGCCATTTTATGCGATGCGGAAGAGTTGGAAGCAATCAGGTCGGCTACGGCTTCGGCCTGCGAGAGGTCCATGCGTCCGTTCAGAAAGGCACGCATGGTAAACTCACCGGGTTTGGCCATACGAGCGCCCTTATCAATAAGTATCCGAATGATTTCCTGCTGAATAAAAGGAGAGCCGTGACAAGAAATTTCCACCAGGTCCTCACCGGTATAGGTATGGGGATTTTCAAATTTGGTCAGCAGAACCTCATCAATAGATCTTTCAGCTTCGTGAAACTGCCCCAAGGTGACTTTATGCGAAGGGATGTCAGCAAATCCAAGACCTTCCTTTTGGGGATTAAAACAAGCACTGGCAATGGCAAAGGCCTCCGGGCCCGAAAGCCTGATTACAGCAATGGCGGCCATTCCAGGGGCGGTGGCCGGTGCACAGATCGTATCCTTTGTGTAATACTGGTTCATGAGGTCCTCCTTTCATTGTGGGTATTACAAATTTAAACCAATATAAAAGCCACTGCCAAAAAAAATAAACTTTTCAACTTTTCAACCCTTCATCTTTTCCTGTTTCTTTAAACGGAAAACATTATTTTTGACCTTTCAAATACAGAAAAACAAAAAAACAGACCCATGAGCGTACTTGTCAATAAGGATTCCAGAGTCATTGTACAGGGTTTTACCGGCAGCGAAGGTACCTTTCATGCCAGTCAAATGATTGAATACGGCACCAATGTAGTGGGTGGTGTAACGCCTGGCAAGGGTGGACAGACCCACCTTGACCGACCGGTGTTCAACAGTGTGTCAGATTCGGTGAAACAGGCAGGAGCCAATGTTAGTTTGATTTTTGTTCCGCCGGCTTTTGCCGCCGACGCCATCATGGAAGCTGCCGAAGCAGGCATTGAAGTGATCGTTTGCATTACTGAAGGTATTCCGGTGCAGGATATGCTCAAGGTGAAGGAATATTTAAAAGGCAAACCCGTGCGCCTGATCGGCCCAAACTGCCCGGGCATAATAACTCCCGATGAAGCCAAGGTGGGTATCATGCCCGGATTCATTCATCGTAAAGGCAAGATTGGCATTGTGTCGCGTTCTGGCACTTTAACCTACGAAGCCGTTGACCAGGTGACCAAGGCCGGCATGGGGCAATCGACCTGCATCGGCATTGGTGGCGACCCAATCCCAGGCACCACTATGAAAGAGGCGGTAGAATTGCTAATGAATGACCCGGAAACGGAAGGCATAATTATGATCGGCGAGATTGGCGGAAACATGGAAGCTGAAGCCGCTTATTTTATCCGCGATCATGGCAGCAAACCCGTGGTTAGCTTTATTGCCGGTGCCACTGCTCCCAAAGGCCGCACCATGGGCCATGCCGGCGCCATAATCGGCGGCAAAGATGACACCGCCGAAGCCAAAAAGAAAATCCTTACCGAATGCGGTGTATTTGTGGTCGATTCACCCGCCGACATCGGCAAAAAAATAAAAGAAATCCTGGGGAAATAAGTTTCAGGTTTATTCTCCGCTGACCAGCGGATCGGTTCAGGTTTCAAGATTTTTGGGGAGTTTTTTTCCGGGGACCAAGACTTTGAACTTTGAACTTTGAACTTTGAACTTTGAACCTTGAACCTTGAACCTTGAACCTTGAACCTTGAACCTTGAACCTTGAACTTTGAACTTTGAACTTTGAACCTTGAACTCCGAACCCCAAACCTTCATTCTTCATCTAGTTCATAATACTGATATGCTCCCAGATCGGGGCGCTGAACCCGGTTGCGGCCAAGGATGTCGAAGGGAACACCTTGTGCGATGATCCTTTTGCCCGCATCGATGGCAGGTGAGTTTTGCCTAAGGCGGTAATCCTGAACAGACAGGTTATTGAACTGCGGCACTTGGTTTTTGATAATATTGATGTAGCTGGGGTTAAAAGTGTCGCGCTGGGTGCGGATAAGGCAATGATCGAAGGTGTAATTGAAATCGGAGCCCGGCACCAGGTCGAAAACAAACTCTTCCTGCAGGCTGCCGTAAATGATGGAGTTGCCAAAAAACACCGATTCAAAGTCGCGCTGCTGAATGTTGCCATCCACATCGCGGTAATAGTTGTTAAACCACACCGAAGGGATTTGCCGAAGCGGCGTATTGGGCAGGTTGTAATAATTGGCAAAGGTGCAATGTCTGAAGTCGTATTTCCCGCCAAGGGCAAGGTAAAGGGTGTTTTCGCCACAATTGGCAATCACGGTATTTTCGGCCACCACATGACTGCCCTGTGCCAGCAGGCCCACCAGGCTCATATTTTTGATAATGGTATTGCGAATGGTTAAAGTAGGCGAAGAATGGCTGCCAATGCTGTCGACATGCAGCCCCACGCTGCCATTTTTTATCAAAGCATAATTAATTTCATGGTCTTTGCTGGTAGCAGTGAGCCAAATTCGTCCCCATTGCCCGGGCTGGTTTTCATAAAACGATTCGAGGCGGTCGCCCTGGAAACTTACAGGCTGCTCCATGGTGCCGTTGACCTTTAAAGTAGATTCCGCAAGGAAAACCATGCTGGCATTGTTATGAAAATACACGCGGGTCCCTTCGTTCACGGTAAGGGTGATATTGGGTGCTACCACTGCCAGCCCGTAAACCACATATGGCAGATCGGAGGTCCAAACCGTATTTTCAGCCAAAAGATGATAAGAGAGCCCAGAGGGTTCGGTATAGTTGGGATAGATGAAATTGGCGTCCTGCCCCCAGGCCACCAGCTTTACATCCTGAACATTATTATTAATGTTGAATACCAGGCTGTCGGTTATGATCAATGGCAGGTTCTGGTTAACAGGGTCAACGGTTACTTCCACAAAAACAAAGATGCTGTCGTTGGCCCCAATTTCAATATCGTGCAGCTGGCTTCCTGAGCGGCCATCAACGTTCACCCTGAAAAAAGATTCAGCCCCCCTGCCCAAGCCAACCGAAGAAATGCGTATGCGCCGGCTGTGGTTGTTATACACCCTGAAAGACCGGGTGGAGGTGCCCACGGTGGTAAA
This sequence comes from Bacteroidales bacterium, assembly GCA_019429365.1. GTDB lineage: Bacteria > Bacteroidota > Bacteroidia > Bacteroidales > UBA7960 > UBA7960. Next base: position 4,570 of record JAHYJD010000097.1, read on the forward strand.
AACCGTATCGAACAGCAGCGAGTCGACCGAAAAGCCCAAAGTGATTTCGGGGCTGGGATCAAAACCGTCGTCGCGACAAGAATAGGTCAGGCTGGCCATTAAGGGCAAAAAAAACAGAAAAACAAACAGTCGTGTGCTGCGCATCGGCTGGAATAATTAAAAGGGTTAATTCAGAAACGCCACTACTGGGTCAAATATTTGGTTTGGTCTTATTTTATTGAACCGAAGCTTTAGTATTTTCCCCGAATGGGGTTTCCAAAAAAAACCGCAAAAACATTTGAAACACGCAAAAATAAATTAATTTTGCAGCCTAAATCAAGAAAATATGTCAAAAAGCAAAAAGCATCCACAAGACGAAAAAAACATTTTGGCGGTTGAAGAAGCACTGAGCCGCTCCGAGCAGTTTATTGAGCGCAACCAGAACAACATTGTCTGGGCTGTGGCCATTATCGTGCTGATCATTGCAGGATATATTGGCTATACCCGCTTTATCCTTGCTCCCCGCGAAAAGGAAGCCCGTGCCGAAATGTTTATGGCCGAAGCCTATTTTGAGCAGGACAGCCTGCAGCTTGCCCTGGATGGCGATGCAGAATATCCCGGTTTTCTTGATATCATCTCTTCCTACCGTTTCACCAAGTCGGCCAACCTGGCACATTATTATGCCGGAATGAGCTACCTGAAACTGGACAACTACGAGGATGCAATAAAACACCTGAAAAAATTCCGCGAACGCGACCAGATCCTTGGCGCAATGGCCTTCGGTGCCATTGGCGATGCCCACCTTGAGCTTGGCGACCAGAGTGCAGCAGCGCGCTATTACCGCAAGGCTTATCGCTACAAACCCAACAATCTTACTACTCCCCTTTTCCTTTTCAAGGCAGGCTTGCTCTTTGAAGAAATGGGACAGCCCGGCGAAGCACTCAGCCTTTACGAACGCATTCGCGACGAATACCAAAACTCGGCCGAAGGCCGCAATATTGAAAGGTACATTGGACGTACCAGTATTCAGAAATAGAAAAAATTTAATGGACGGAAAAAAGCAAAACCTTTCATTTTACGATCCAGCAAAGGTGCCCAGCGCAGCAAAGATGCGTATGGGCATCGTTGTTTCTGAGTGGAATGCTGAGATTACCGGAGCCTTGCTGGCCGGAGCTGTTGAGACGCTCAAAAAGCACGGCCTGCCCGAAGAGAACCTGCATGTGCATTATGTTCCGGGCAGCTATGAGCTGCCGCAGGGAGCGGGTTATCTTATCGATCAACTCGAGGTGGATGCCGTAATTTGCCTTGGATGTGTGATACAGGGCGAAACGCGTCATTTCGAGTTCATTTGTCAGGCCGTAAGTCAGGGCCTCATGAACCTGGGACTCGATTCTGGTATCCCGGTTATTTTTGGCGTGCTCACCACCGACAATTTCTCGCAGGCACGCGAGCGGGCCGGCGGGGTGCACGGCAACAAAGGAGACGAAGCTGCTGTTACTGCCATAAAAATGGTCGACCTGAAAATCAGGCTCGGCGCCTGAAAAGATCATGAACCCCAAAGACCTGCGCCTTGTATTTATGGGTACCCCCGCCCTGGCCGCTTTTTCTCTAAGGAAGTTGCATGAGGGGGGATACAATGTGGTGGGCGTGGTGACGGCTCCCGACAAACCGGCTGGACGTGGTTTAAAACTGCAGCCTTCGGAAGTTAAAAAGTATGCCACTGAAAAAAACATTCCGGTACTTCAGCCAGAAAAGCTCAAATCACCAGAATTTCTTGAACAACTGAAAAGCCTTGCTCCCGATGTGCAAGTAGTGGTAGCCTTTCGCATGCTACCCGAAGCGGTATGGAGCTTACCGGAAAAGGGAACTTTCAACATGCATGCCTCTCTTTTACCGCAATACCGTGGCGCAGCACCCATAAACTGGGCAATCATCAATGGGGAAAAGGAAACTGGGGTGACCACCTTTTTGCTCGACCGCGAAATTGATACCGGCAAGATCCTGTTCCAGGAAAGACTGGATATCTTTGAAAACGAAACCGCAGGCAGCCTGCACGACCGCATCATGGTGGTTGGTGCTGACCTTGTGTTAAAAACCATTGATGCCCTTGCTTTGAACCAGGTTGAGCCACTTGACCAGTCTGCGCTGATTGCCGAAACTTCTCAACTGAAAAAAGCCCCTAAAATATTCAAGGAAGATTGCCTGATCGACTGGAAGAAGCCATGCCATGAAGTTGCCAACCATATACATGGAATGAGCCCCTTCCCCGGGGCCTTTACGGTAATTGAAGTGGATAAAAGGGAAATTATTCTGAAGATATTTGAGGCTGAAGCCCGGGAAATGACTCATTCGTATAATTACGGAGAAATCTTTTCTGATGGGAAAAGCATCCTCGCACTCGCCACTCCCGATGGCATTGTGGAGGTGAAAAGCCTGCAAATGGCTGGTAAAAAACGCATGAGCACCTCAGATTTTCTGCGTGGATTCCGGTTAGACGACCGGAATAATATGCCCAATTAAGGCTATTTTTTCCTTAAAACCCTTTATAAACGCCTGTTTTAGCCCGGAGTTATTAACAAAAAGGCTGATTTTTCAACAAAACCGGCACATTTCGCGCGTTGGGCTTGCATTTTCTTAGAAATGGCCTATATTTGCAATGTTTAATGGAAGCAACCAATTACTCGTGTAACTAAAACAAACAAAAAATGAACAAAGCAGAATTGATCGATGCTATGGCATCAGGAGCAGGTTTAACCAAAGCCGACGCAAAAAAAGCATTGGACGCCTTCATCGGCGCCACCACTAAGTCGCTGAAAAAAGGTGACAGAGTAGCTCTGGTAGGATTCGGATCATTCTCCGTTTCAAAAAGAGAAGCCCGCAAAGGCCGCAACCCACAGTCTGGCAAGGAAATTACTATTCCCGCCAAAAAGGTTGTTAAATTCAAGGCTGGTGCTGAGTTGGCAAAAGTGGTTAAGTAAACCCTTTAAGCAAGCATTGAAAAGCTCCGGAATTTCCGGGGCTTTTTTTATTTTTGCTACTAACTTAGGCACGTAGTTTTAAAAAATTTGATGGTCATGAAGAATAACGATGCCCTTGAGGGTTACAACCCCAACGCCACAGGCAACACCAACAATAATATTTTCAGCTTGCCCTTCACGCCCGAAAACGCGCAGGTTGTTTTTATACCCATTCCATGGGACGTTACCGTGTCGAACTTCGAAGGGACTTCTGCCGGACCAAAGAAAATTTTTGAAACTTCTTTTCAGATCGACCTGTTCGATCCTTTTGCCCCTGATGCCTGGAAACAGGGCATGGCCATGGAAAGTATCGATCCGGCAATGGTTAGCCGCAACAACCAACTCAGGAAGAAATCGAGCAAGTATATCAACTTTCTTGAACTGGGCGGGCAGTTAGAAGACAATGAGGAGATGACCGCTGTTTTAAAGGAGATAAATGAAGCCAGTGAAGCGCTGAGTTTGGAACTGGAGTTTAAATCACTGATGTATCTTGAGCAGGGAAAGGTGCCCGTGGTGCTTGGTGGCGAACACAGCGTGCCTCTTGGCCTTATCAGGGCCCTGGCCCGCAAACGCCCTGGTTTCGGCATACTGCAGATCGATGCCCATGCCGATTTGCGCGAAGCATACCAGGGATTCACACAGTCGCATGCTTCCATTATGCATAATGCAATAAAAACCCAGGGTGTGGAAAATCTGGTGCAGGTGGGAATTCGCGAACTTTGCCCGGAAGAAGTGCAGGTAATCACCACCAGCCCTGGCAAAATCCGCACCTATTTCGATCGCGATATCAGCAACCGCATGTTTGAAGGCGAAATCTGGTCGGAGATTTGCACAGAAATAGTAGAAAAACTACCAGATGAGGTGTATGTAACCCTGGATGTGGATGGACTCGATCCGGCACTTTGTCCCGGTACTGGTACACCCCTGCCGGGTGGCCTGTCGTTTAACCAGGTGGTATACTTGCTCGAAACCATCCTGAACCAGGGGAAAAAAATTATTGGCGCCGACCTGGTGGAAACCGGACCCGGTGAAATTGATGGCATAGTATCGAGCCGACTTCTCTTTCGGTTGGCAGGAATGATCATCAAAGGACAGCAGAAATAACAAAACCCGAAATGGATAGCCCTACACGCAAACTTGTCATCGGGTTTCTGAGCGATTTCGTTACCCCAGCGCGCCTGGAAAAGATACAACAAGTGCTTTCGGGCCGGACCCGCCATGTAACAATAGTACTCGAAGACATTTACCAACCCCAAAATGCCAGTGCCGTGCTTCGCTCGTGCGAATGTTTCGGAGTGCAGGATGTGCATATTATAGAAAACCGTAACGAATACGAAATAAACCCCGAGGTGGTTATGGGAGCCAACAAATGGCTGAACCTTCACCGCTACAGCGATGGGGAATTTAACACCAAAACCTGCCTCACCAAACTAAAGCAGCAAGGTTACCAGCTTGTTGCCACCAGCCCGCATGAGCATGATTTCACGCCTTCTGACCTGCCGCTCGACAAACCTGTGGCGCTGATGTTCGGTACAGAGCAGGAAGGCCTTTCGACACTGGCGCAGCAAATGGCTGATCATTTCCTGCGAATACCAATGGCGGGATTTACCGAAAGTTTCAATATTTCTGTTTCGGCTGCCGTTTGTCTTTATGAGCTAACCAATCGCCTTAAAAATAGTGACATTCCCTGGCAACTCTCCGACGACCAGTACGACGAGCTGCACCTGGCCTGGCTAAAAGCATCCATTAAATTCCCGGAGCTGCTTATAAAAAGATTCTACGAAACAAGGCTGGCAAAACATTGACATTCCCCCTGGGATTTCTTAATTTTATAGCTGGAATTATTATTTAACCTAAAACATGCATGCTATGGGAAAAGGAGATCAGAAAACCCGACGCGGAAAAATTTTCAGGGGAACTTACGGAAAAACCAGGCCCCGCAATACTGATAAACCCAGCATTGCCGCCCCACCCCCGGCAGCACCAAAAAAAAGAACCACCAAGAAGTAATTTTTTTAAAAAGACAGAAGTAGCAGCGGGACCCAAAAACCTGCTGCTATTTTTTTTACCCAGAATTTTCTGGAATTAAATAGGAAACCCAAATCACTGCGCCCTGAACACTTTGCTCTGAGCCATTACTACCGCTACCTCCTACTGCTACTTACTTGAACTTCCAAACTTCCTCACCAGATCCTTAAAGGTATTGCCCCTGTGTTCGAAATTCCTGAAAGTGTCGTAGCTGGCGGCAGCAGGCGATAATAGGCAAATTCCTGCTGCAAGCGTATTGGTCATGGCCATTTCAACAGCTTGCTCAAAGTTTTCGGGGAAAAGGCAGTTTTTGCCTTTAATGCCGGGCAAGTCTCTTCCCTCTTCATACATCCTTTGTCCGGCCTTGCCAATAAAAATCAAGTTTTGGACTTTTGATTCGGCAAGAAAATTAATTAGCGATGAATAGTTCACGCCCCGGTCGAAGCCGCCCAGCAGCAGGGTGCTGGTTCCCGGAAATGTCTTCAGGGCTTCGATGGTCGATTCGGGAATCGTGGATATGGAATCGTTGTAAAACGAAATGCCACGGTAGAAACCTACAAATTCGAGCCGGTGCGGCAACCCATCAAAACTGGCCACAGCACGCGTAATTTGCAGGGGGGCCACCTTCAGCATATAGGCTGCGGCGCTGGCTGCCGCAATATTAAGCAGATTATGGTTGCCTGGCAGTTTACGCACCCGGCAAATATCACGAATGCGCGATTCGCGTCCGGCAAGACTCAGCACCAGGCTGCCCTTGTCGCAAAAAATCAGGTTGGAACTGCCCGGTGCGTTTCCCAGTAAAAAAAGGTCTGAAGCCAGGTCAAGTTCAGCAACCAGACCTGCAACAATTTCATTGAAAGGATTGTAGATAAACACCTCGCCTTCTTGTTGCCAGCGGGCTATGTTCATTTTGGCCAGCTGATAGTCTCGATAACTGGCATAATGATCAAGGTGCTCCTCAAAAATATTAAGCAAAATAGCCATATGGGGCGAAACTTTAAGATGCTCCAACTGGTGGCTGCTCATTTCAAAAACCACCACGGTTTCGTCAGTCATTTCATCAATCAGGTCGAGGGGCGGTATACCGATATTTCCGGCCAGCAACACAGGGCGGCCCGCCATTTTAAGTATATGAAACAGCAGGCTCGACGTGGTGCTTTTCCCCTTGGTGCCAGTAATGCCTACCACTTGCCGCCGAAACAGCTGCAAAAACAAACCTGTTTGCGAAACAACCCTCTCACGAAGCGTTTCGCTTTCGATTACCCGAAACGGAATCCCCGGTGACTTAATAATAATATCCGCACCCTGAATCCCATCCAGGTAATTTTCACCAAAACACCATTTTATTTGGTGGTCTTTTTCCCTGTCGGGGAATACTTCTTTACCCGGAACCTGACGGTCGCAAACCACCAGCGGAAAATCAGGCAGCACCTTACGGATGGCCCGGTAAGTCGATTGCCCTTCCCTGGCAAAACCAAGAACAGCAACCTTTTTGTTACGGAAAAACTCCTGAAATGGCTGAGGATTCACAATAAATTGTTAATGGTTAATTGTTGATTATTGGTTATAAGTTGCTTATTGAATTTTGGAGCAGTTTCTTGAATTGTGGCCGGAGGGCATGGGGCTCGTGAAAATCGTGCAGGTAATCCCCAAAGTTTCTCAACCCGGAGTC
>JAHYJD010000010.1 GCA_019429365.1 Bacteroidales bacterium
AGCCCCGGTCCTCGAGCGGAGCGAAGCGGAGTCGAGAGGTGGTGCTGATTGCAGGGATGAATAGCCGTTGCCTTCAGGCTACGGAAATGATAGCCCAATCTTCCCATGGGTTTTAACCCAAAATCCAAATTTAGTTTGGGCTAAAGCCCCGGTTCGGGTTGGAATTTGAACACCCGGCATAAATGCCGGGGCTAGTGATTTTCTATTGCATTTCGGCCAGGCCCCTCGACACTTCGGCCCGGCTCAGTGCAGGCACAGGTCGCGACCTGTCGCTTCATGGGCCAATTGCCCGGGGGCCTGGGATTGGGTTTATTCATGTTAAAAGCTTTTTTGCTTTTTAATTTATCACTTTTTATTGTTTTTTGCTTTCTATAGAAGCAAAATATTGCTACATTTGCTTTCACAAAAAGCATATTCACATGGAAAGATTAATTGAAAAATCGAATCTGAAGATTGCCCAAGTTAACACGGGTTTCAGGCGGTTTGTTTTCGATGACATTCTAATTACAAAAAACCGTTTGATTGCCCTGGCTGGTGCAAGAGGAACAGGGAAGACCACCCTGTTGCTGCAACTTGGCAAAGAAAGGAATTACCAGGAAGTCCTTTACGTGGCACTTGATGATTTGTTTTTCACCAATAATAATCTTTATGAAACCGCCGCCATGTTTCAAAAGCTCGGGGGCAAATTGTTATTGCTCGATGAGGTACACAAGTATCCTGACTGGTCTCGTGAGATAAAATTAATTTACGATGACTTTCCTGACCTGAAGATTATTTTTACCTCTTCTTCGGTTTTGGACCTTTACAGGGGGGAATCTGATTTGAGCCGACGGTTGCTCAGCAAGAATCTTCCCGAGCTATCTTTCAGAGAATATGTAAGGTTCTATGAGAAAAAGGAACTACCCAAATTAAGTCTGCAGGATATCCTCAACAACCATCAACAAATCAGTTTAGATTTATTTGCGGATTTAAAGCCACTAAGATTTTTATATGATTACTATAAAACCGGAAACTATCCCTATTACGAAGGAAATAAAGATGAGTATTATCAAAAAATACGTAATGTGATTAATCTCATTATGGATGTGGATATCCAAAGCACACAGGCATTGGATTATCAACACATTGCAAAAATGAAAAAATTATTGTTTGTTATAGCTTCCAATGTCCCTTTTACTCCAAACATTAGTAAACTGAGTGAAAAGATAGGTTTAACCAGAAATGGCATTGTACAATCTCTTCAACTTATGGAAAAAGCAGAACTTATTCATGCATTGACAAAAAAAGGGAAAAGTATAAGTATTCTTAGCAAACCGGACAAATTATGGCTGCACAACACCAATCTTTATTTTGCAGTTTCAGGGGGTACACCTGATTTGGGCTCAATAAGGGAAACTTTTTTCCTTCAACATTTAAAAGTCGGTCATGAATTGAGCCTACATGAAAAGGCTGATTTTTTGGTAAATGATACTTTCACTTTTGAAGTCGGTGGTAAAAATAAGTCGCAAGGCCAGATAAAAGGCATTCCAAATTCGTATCTTGTTAAGGACGATTTGGAAACTGGCTCATATAATACCATTCCGCTCTGGCTTTTTGGGCTCTTATATTAAATACGCCATTAAGTAAAGAGAAATAAAACCCGCCATCCCCGGTCCTCGAGCGAAGTCTCGCCTTTGGCGAGAGGAGTCGAGAGGCAGATCAAAGGGAAAAATTATTCTTCCGTGTCGAAATTTTTGGCGATTTCTTCCCAGGCTTGTGCGGCGGCTTTTTGTTCGGCTTTTTTAATGGAGAAGTCCTGCCCCTTGCCGGCTATCTGCTCATCTACCACCAGATGTACCACATAAATACGGTTTTTCTTGCCATTTTCAATTTCTTCGGCAAGCACGAATTCGGCCGTCTTTTTTTCTTTCTGGCTCCATTCGATGATCTTGCTTTTGAAGTTGATTTCCTTGCTAAGGAGCTCTTCAATGTCGAGGTGGCAGGCGATGATCTGGTTGATGAGTATCTTTTGGGTGAAGCGGTAGCCCTTGTCGAGGTATATGGCGCCGATCAGGGCTTCGAAGGCATCGCCCAGGATGGAAGAGGCCGAAATGTTTCCCTCGCGGCTGGTCTGCACCAGTTTGTCGAGGCCCAGTTTCCGCGAAAGCGAATTGAGATTGGTGCGGCTCACTATGCGCGAGCGCATCTCGGTAAGAAAACCTTCTTCCTTGAAGGGGAATTTTTTGAAGAGGAAGTCGGCTATAATAGAACCAAGCACAGCATCGCCAAGGTATTCTAACCTTTCGTTGCTGTGCTTGAATCCGTTGGTGAGGGGCGTTGCCGCTGAACGGTGGCGCAGGGCCAGCTTGTAAAGCGCAAGGTTCCCCGGGTTGTATCCGAAGATATTTTTTATGGCTTCCTGCAGTTCCCTGTCGGAAGCATGTCTTTTTCTTAAAAGGGACGAAAAAAAACGCAAAATAAAAAACCTATTGCGAAAACTTTTTGAATGCAACGCAGGCATTGTGTCCGCCAAAACCGAAGGTGTTGCTCATGGCCACATTTACCTTACGTTCCCTGGGTTTGTTCAGGGTGAAGTCGAGTTTATTGTCAATCTCCGGGTCAATGTTAAATACATTGATGGTAGGGGGGACAATGTCGTTTTTCACGGCCAGGATGGTGGCAATGGCTTCAATTGCGCCGGCTGCGCCCAGCAAATGGCCTGTCATCGACTTGGTGGAGTTGATGCTTATCTTATAGGCATGCTCGCCAAAAAGCTTCACGATGGCTTTGGGTTCAGCTACATCGCCCAGGGGTGTGGAGGTGCCGTGGGTGTTGATGTGGTCAATATCCTCGGGCTTAAGTTCTGCGTCTTCGAGGGTGTTGCGCATCACATTCATGGCGCCCAGTCCATCGGGGTGGGGGCTGGTCATGTGATAGGCATCGGCCGAAAGGCCGCCACCCACCATTTCGGCATATATTTTGACTCCCCTGGCAATGGCATGTTCATACTCTTCGAGCACGATGCTGCCGGCGCCTTCGCCAATCACAAAACCATCGCGGTCTTTGTCGAAGGGCCTGGAGGCGGTAGCCGGGTCGTCGTTGCGTTCGGAAATGGCATGCATGGCGCTGAAACCGCCCACTCCTGCTGCATTCACAGCCGCTTCTGAGCCGCCGCTCACAATGATATCGGCTTTGCCGAGGCGTATGAGGTTGAAACTGTCGACCAGGGCGTTGGCTGCCGAGGCACAGGCCGAAGTGGTGGTATAGTTGGGACCCCTGAAACCGTACTTGATGGAAATATGGCCGGCAGCAATGTCCGCAATCATCTTGGGGATAAAGAAAGGGCTGAAGCGCGGGGTGCCATCGCCTTTGGCATATTCAGAAATGGCCTCAAGAAAGGTTTCCAGGCCACCAATGCCGCTGCCCCATATAATGCCCACACGGTCCACATTCACCTTCTCGGGGTCGATGCCAGCATCCTTTATTGCCTCATCGGTGGCAATAACGGCATACTGTGCGTAAGGGTCGTATTTGCGGATTTCTTTCCGGTCGAAATAGGCTTTAAAGTCGAAATTTTTGATTTCGCAGGCAAACCGGGTCTTAAACTTTGATGCGTCGAAGCGTGTAATGAGAGCCGCCCCGCTGACACCATTAAGCAAACCGTTCCAGAACTCTGGAACGGTATTGCCTATTGGAGTAAGAGCGCCTAATCCTGTAACTACTACTCGTCTGAGTTTCATTTAAAGCGCGTTAGGTTCTACTTATTGATTTTTTTCAATATAAGCAATAGCATCACCTACGGTGCTGATCTTCTCAGCCTGATCGTCAGGAATGGCAAGGTTGAATTCTTTTTCGAATTCCATGATGAGTTCTACGGTGTCAAGTGAATCAGCACCCAAATCATTGGTGAAACTGGCTTCAGCAGTTACTTCTTTCTCATCTACACCAAGCTTATCAACGATGATAGCTTTAACTCTTGTTGTAATGTCAGACATGGTTTCTCCTTTTTATTTGTTTAAAACAGGATGCAAAGAAAATTATTTAAACGCTAATCACCAACTTTTTCGCATTCTAATTTCACTAAACCGCTGTAATCTATTGTATTGCAATTTTTTGCGTTTAACTAAAAGCTTAGTTTAAGGGCAAAATAAGGCAAAATATCTTGTTGATTTTTTGATTTTTCTGCCAAAAATTGGCCAAATTTGTCAAATATTTAATTAATGTTTATCAATAATGCAGCAAAAAGGTGCAAAAATAAGGCTTGCCATGATGGCCTCGGGCAGCGGTACGAATGTAGCCAATTTTATTGAATACTTCAAATTGCACGATTTCATTGAAGTGGCCCTGGTCGTATCGAGCGATCCGGATGCGCAGGTGCTCAAAAGGGCATCCAAGACCAAGATCCCGCACGTGGTCATCAGGCGCGATCAATGGAAGGATGAGGAGCTGGTGCTGGGCCTTTTCAGGGAAAGCCACATCGATTTTGTGGTGCTGGCTGGTTTCTTGCTGCTGCTGCCCGAATATCTGCTAAAAGAATTCCCCGAAAGGGTGGTGAATATTCATCCTGCCCTTTTGCCCAAGTTTGGGGGCAAGGGTATGTATGGCATGCGGGTGCACGAGGAAGTCATCAGCCAGGGTGAATACCAGACGGGCATTACCATACATTATGTGAATGAGCGCTACGACGAGGGCGAGATCATTTTCCAGGCCGGATTCGACATTGAGCCCGGTGACACCCCTGAAACCATTGCCGCAAAAGTGCATCAGCTTGAATACAAGCATTACCCCCGCGTGGTGGAGGAGCTGGTGCAAAACATGGAACTCTGACAAAAGAAATCAGGAATGATCTCCTGCGATTGGAGCCCTTAGGCCTTTGTTCGCAGAGGGTCATTCCTGAATCCCGGAATTTTTATTCTTTTTTTACCTGATATGCTTCAGGGCCTCTTCCACTGCATCGAGCATGGGTTGGCTCGAAATGGGGCTTCCCACGGCCAGTTTCATCCATTCCTGCGGAATAAGTTTTCCGGCGGTGAACATGCGGTCGGTTTCACTGCCCACATTCATACCCTCCAGTTTGCCTTCAATCTGAAACTCGATAAGGTGGCCCAGGGGGTAGGCGCTTAAATATAGGGGATAGCTTATCATGTGCGAATAAATGGCCAGTATGGGCGAATCTTCCACACCGAAAACCGGGGCAAAGTATTTGTTCCAGACATCGATGGCTATTTCTATGGTTTGTTCCTTGAGCTGTGCAGCGGTGGCGTTGGGGTTTTCGTACATCCACTGCCACACGGCCATATCCACCAGCGACACGCCCATGATTTCGTAGCTTCCCCAGAAGTTGTCGAGGGCACGCAGGTGATGCTCAGCGGGGTTGCCGCTGCTTATGCCCAGCAGGTCGAGGTCACGCACCTGGAAAATAAAGGCCAGGGCTTCGGTAAATGCCGTGTTGGGAACGCCGCTCATCAGGTAATAGTCCACGTCGTGCAGGGTGATGGTCTGCTCCACGTTATGGCCAAATTCATGCACGGCAATGTTATAGCCTTTGTAGTCCATGCCATCCTGGCCAATACGGGTGCGCAGGTGCGAGTTTTGCGATCGCATTTGTGCGCCCCAGGCGTGGCCTGCGCCGCGTGAACCTTCCACCACAATTTTTGAAGCAATGGCATTGGCCCTGTCGCGGCTCCAGCCCAGTTTTACCATGATGTTGGGCAGGTCGTTTTCAAAAGCTTCGCGGCTGGGGTACTTACGGCCAACAATGGCATTGAGCTCTTCTTCCGAAATGGTGCTGCGTGCCTTGAAGCCATCATACCAGATATCGAAAGGCTGCAGGGGGCGACCCAGGCGCTGACTGATCAGGGCTCCCACTTCTTTGGCAAGCGGTGAGCTAACCAGTTCAACAAAAAGATTCTCCACTTCTTGCTGGGTGAGTTCCAGGCCAGCGTTGAAGGCGCGTTCAATGGCGGTGGGGTAGTTGGGCGAAAAGGGATCGGCTTCCTTTGCTGCATGGAAGTTGTTGAGCAAGTACTGGTAGCGGGTGTCGGGCTCGGGCGTAGCTTCCACTTTCTGTCCATCCATAAACACTTCATTGCTATACGGATTCCAGCTAACTTCCGGGTTGTTGATCACCCTTTCGGGGATGTCCTGGGCAATGATGCGGCCCATCACCTGGTAGATCATTTCCTGTTGCTGCAGGCCATCGGGGTTGCCATACTGCGATTTGATCTCGTCGCGCAGGCCCCAGTGGGTAATCAGGCGCATGTTTTCGGGGAACATGGTTTGGCCGGCATCGTTCACCAGTTTGCCCATGATAATATTGTATTCCGAGATGTAGTTGTCCGACTCGGTGCTTATGCGCGAGGCCTCCTGGTTTATGGCCGAGGGTACACGCGAGGTGTATACATCGCCCATGCGTGCATAGGCCCAGTTCTGTCGACTCCAGTTTGGTCCCATTTCGGCCTTTTCTTCCAGTTTGTAAAACGGGAAGTTCAGGATGGTGAGAAAAGCGATCTTATTTCCAAAAAAGTCGTCGGCAAGATGTGCATAGGGCGAGTAGCTGCCAAACATAACATCGACGGGGGTAATGGGACCCACGTCAAGATGTAGTGGTTTGTTCAGCTCCAGGCTCATTTGGTTCATGTGGCCCCAGAGCAACTCATAGTTGGCCGAGAGTTTCTCGAACAGGATTTTGCGCGCGGCCTCATCGCCCTGGTATTGCTCGAGGCAAAAAGTTTCAAATTCTTCGGTGGTGCCGTCTTCAGTTTTCCACAAGGCAGCCACCTGGCTTACCCCGCGTTGAATCAGGTCGTGCCGGCTTTCGCCGAACTTTTCGGTCAGTTGGTCAATCACCGATTTAACGGTGGCTTCAGGTATTATGCCCATGTCGTCGTTGGTTTTGCGGGCAGCTTCCGGGTTACAGGCTGTCAATATTACAGCCACTAGGAAAATGCCTAATAATGATGACTTTTTCATTTATTATAGTTTTTGGTGATTTGGTAAATAGGTGGTTTATAAAAATCAGGAATTATTCCTTGAAAAATTGGTTGAACCCCTTATTTTTCAAGTGACTTTTTAGTTTTTTATCCCCTGTCCATAAGGGAATATTTAGTTCAATTGAAAGTGCAATAAAAGGGGTGTCTTTTGGGTCAACGTCCTTACACAAATCATAGGCTATCTGCCTGCTTTCCAATCCGACAAGCTCTAAAGGAACAAAATGAATGCGCCCAATTAATGCATTGAATAAATGAAAAAACGCTTCTTCCTTAAGCTTGGAAGAATTAATAAGTTTTTCTTTGTGTTTGTAAATTTCGGTTATCAGATAGTTTGGAGTGTAAAACTGGAGTGAATGATCAAACAATAAGTCTCTGATTAGGGAGGCTTTAGGAATTAGGGCGGAGAAGATCAGGTTTGTATCGACCACAATGGAGTTTGAGATCATTTTTTTACACCTTTAAGGAAATCATCCTCGTTTTTTGTCCACCATTCCTGATTGATTTCTTCAGCAACACTAAGAATGTCCGAAGAAAAACCAGCTTTCAGGACAAGTTCTTCCGCTTGAAGTCTTTTTATTAAGGAAATAAGGTAATCCTCGTCAAAACCCTTTTTATTAAGTTTTAGAATTATTTGATCGCCTTTGTTTTCAATCACCAAGTTTTTCATGGCACAGGAGTTTTTACAAATTTACTTCAATATTGATTGAAAGAGGCCATTTGGTCCATGCTTTTTCTGATCTTCCTGCGTTTTTTGCTGTTGGCCGGATAACCCAGGGTAATGACCAGCGGAATGCGTCTGTTTTTTGGAATACCAAGAAGTTGACGCACTTTTTTCTCGTCGAACCAGCCCAGCATGCAGGTGCCAAGGCCTTGTTCGGCAGCAGCCAGGCAAAAGTGCTCGGCCACAATGCCAATGTCGATCATCGAGAGGTCTTTGTCTTTTACTGTGCTGCCGATTTTCGAAAGCATTTTGGCTGGCTCGGCCACCAGCACAGCCATAACAGGCGCCTGCACCGTGAAGCGGTTAAACTGCAACACAGCGTTAAATGTGGCATTGGCCACCTGCAGGGCCAGCTCCCGGTCGGTAACCATTACAAACTTCCAGGGCTGGCTGTTGCAGGCCGAAGGTGCCGGGCGACAGGCCTCCAGGATGTATTCTATTTTTTCTTCTTCAACCACACGGTCTGAATATCGCCGGGTGCTCTCGCGTTCGTTTACTAATTGCAGAAAGTTCATTTTTTATTGGTGTATTACTCATCGGGTGACTCCAATTCAACCGGTGAGTTTTGGTTTTCCCTCCCTAGTCAGGGTCTGCTTCAAAATCAGTCCCTGACTTTAAAATCAGGCCTTGATTTCTAAAAAATTTTAGCTCGTAAATTACTTCCGTTGTCGCCGGGTTACGAAACAGCAACTCGCTTTCTGCCACAAAGGGCGTGGGGCTTTCCTCGTGCAGCTTGGCCAGGGTTTTATCGAACAGTTCTTCCTCGTCGCGCTCAATGTACAAGTAAACATTTCGGCCCGAATCGATAATTGTTTGCGCGTCGAAAGGTTCCACCCAGTATTTCAGGGTATTGTCCCAGGTGAAATAATTGTACACGAATGGATACAATTTGTCGAGAATAGGGGCGTATTCCAGGCGTTTTTTGTGGTTGCCCCACACATGGCTGTAAGTGAGTGTATACTCAATGAAAGGAGAGCCATAATTTTGCGAAGTGATGATTTTGTAGCTGTCCTTTTCGAGCAGCTGGGCATAGTGCCAGGTGGGCATACGGTTTTCAATGTCGGCACCCATGGCCTGCGACTTAATGGGCAGCCAATGCAGGTTGTGCTCCACACTCCAGATCAGTAAAGCCGCAATGCCAATATTTATGGCGATATTCATTTTCCTTCCGGGATAAAACTTTTTGATAAGCTCCGCCATTAGGAAAACCATTAGAGGCGAAAGCAGCAATACCGGAATAAAATACCGGTGTGCGTAATGTTTTCCCACCATCAACACCTGCACGGCAATAGACAAAATTACCGCGACAGCCAGCAGGCTTATGCGCTTTTCTGCTTTCTTGCGGAACCATGCCAGGTAGGCGATCAAACTGGCAGTCAGCGCCAGAAAAACATAAAAGAACCTCTTCTCAAGATGAATCAGCTCGCGCAGGTTTGATTTTAAGGAAGCGAAATCAACGATGTTCGATTCGCCCCCGCCATACTGCCCGCTGTGAAAAAACAGGTCTTTGATCCAACCCCAGAAGATGTGAAAGCGAAGCGTCATAGGAAATGCGATGATAAAAAACAGCGCAAGAGAAATGCCCACAAAGGCTGCCTTTTTCTTCCAGCCATCCATGATCATAAAAGGAATGAACCATACGGGCAGGAATGTGAGCTTAATGGAAAGTCCGAAAGCCGACAGCAAAGCAAACAAAAAGAGCTGGTAATGGCTTACCGGTTCTTTCTGAAAAAAAACCTTTATGATAAGTACCGTAAGCAGCACCAGCGGGAATGGCATAATGAGCTCGGGGGCCACACGTCCGATCAGGTCGTACCAGATCACAGGCAAAAAGGGTGCGGTTTGCACCAGCAGGGCATAGAAGATTGAGTTTGTGTATTGATAGGTTTTTTTGCCGGCATAAAACAAAAGCGCGGCTGTTAAGCCAGCAATGAACAGGCTGGTAACTGAAAGGTACATGTCGGGATGCAGAAAAACGTCCTCCACAAAGGGCTTTGGCAGCCCCCTGAAGAACCAGATAATTCTGAACACCAGGGCCACCAGAACTTGCAGCGGCGTGCCGGGATTGTCGATATGGGCCAGTTTCAGGGTGCCTTCCGACAGGGTGAGCCCGCTCATAAAATAAATGTACTCCGGGTCGCTCGATCGCAGCGAAAGGTTGCCAAGCAGATCGCGAAAATAAGCCCCGGCAATAAAATAAAGTACTGGCAGCAAAAAAAGGAGGGCTTGTTGCGTTTTGGGCAGATTGTCAGTCAGCCGTTTCATAAATCTTGTGTTTTATGAGCTTCCATTTTTGCAGGCGGTATTGCACCGAGGTTTTCAAAACCCCCAACCCGTAGATGGTGCTGTTTTTCATGTTGATGCTCGAGGCATCGTCGAAATACTTGGTGGGGCAGGTGATCTCGGCAATGTCGTAGCCGGCATACCATATCTGGGCAAGCATCTGGTTGTCGAACACAAAGTTGTCGGAATTGGCCCTATAGTTGACTTTTTGCAGCACCTCGCGCGAAAAAGCCCGGTAGCCGGTATGGTACTCCGAAAGCTTGGCATTCATCAGTATATTTTGAAACAAGGTGAGTCCGCGGTTGGCCACATACTTGATCAGGGGCATGCCACCCCTGAGGGCACCCTTGCCAAGAATGCGCGAACCCAGCACCACATGATACTGACCTGATGCGATCAGGTGAGTCATAGCCGGAATTAATTTTGGGGTGTATTGATAGTCGGGGTGAAGCATCACCACAATATCGGCACCGATTTCGAGGGCCTTGTTGTAGCACGATTTCTGGTTGCCACCATAGCCCTTGTTTTTTTCGTGAACCACAATGTGCTTAATTCCAAGTGCCTTAGCCACTGCCACAGTGTCGTCGTGGCTCCGGTCATCCACCAGGATCACTTCGTCAACAATCGAAAAATCTATTTCCTCATAGGTGATCTCCAGCGTCTTTGCTGCATTGTAGGCTGGCAATACTACCACAACCTTTTTCCCGTTAATCATTCAATCAGATTTTTTGAACGATAAAAGTAAGAAGAAATTCGGGGAGGCAGGCGCTTTAAAATATCTAAAAACAGAGGTTCGTTGTCTTTAACTACAAACAAACTAACTTTCTGTTTGCCTATCTTTGCCTGTTGGTTAAGAAATATGTCGTAAATTGCATGCTTTGCCAGCCCCGGTTGTAGTATTTTTAAATGAACAATAGCATGGTAATAGCTTTACAGGAAGTTTTCAAAAAAAAGGATTTGAAGACTTTTATTCGCTTTCCTGATCAGCTTTACAAAGGTTGCGGGTATTATATCCCGGCTTTGCATTCGAACCAGGAAGCCACTTTGTCAAAAGAAAAAAACCCGGCTTTTGAGCATTGCGAAGCCCGCTACTGGTTGGCATACAAGGGAAAAGAGATTGTTGGAAGGGTGGCTGGCATCATTAACCACCGTTACAACCAGGAGCGCAACACCAAATTTATGCGAATCGGGTGGCTCGATTTTGTGGAAGACCAACAAGTGCTAGAAATACTGCTCGGAGCAGTGGAAGACTGGGCTCACGAAAAGGGAATGGATGCGATCCACGGCCCACTGGGCTTCACCTCGTTCGATGCATCGGGAGTGCTTATCGAAGGCTTTGAAGAGTGGCCCACTTCCTTTGGCAAATACAATTATGCGTATTACGACGCCATGCTTCAAAAAGCCGGGTTTAAAAAGGACGTGGACTGGGTGGAGTTTAGCATAAAGGTTCCTGAACAATTGACTCCGCGAGTGTTGGCTGTTACCGAAATGATTAAAAAGCGCTATGCCCTGCGCAACGCTTTGCTTCGAAACCAGAAAGAAGTAAGGGAATTAGCTCCTCAAATATTTGATTTGCTCAATAATGTCTATAACGACTTGTACGGGTTTTCTACCCTGACTCCCGCCCAGGTCGAGAACCTCACCAGGGAATTCTTGTCGTTGATACATCCCGATTATGTTTCGTTGATTCTTAATGAGCATGATGAAATTGTTGCCTTCGGAGTAGTCATGCCCTCGCTTACCAAAGCCCTCAAGAAAGCCAACGGAAGGCTTTTTCCCTTCGGCTTTCTTAGGTTGTTGTATGCCCTGCGATTCAACGACACCGTCGATATGCTGCTGATTGGCGTCAGGCCCGACTACCAGGGCAAGGGCGTACATGCGCTCGTTTTCGAGAAAATTGTGAAGACCTTTCACCGCCGCGGAATAAAACGGGTGGAAACCACCCGCGAGCTCGAAGAGAACCACAAGGTGCAGCAACTCTGGACCGGATACGAGTCGCGCCTGCACAAAAGGGCAAGGTGCTATATTAAGGAAGTGAGAAGGAAGAAGTGAGAAGTAAGCAGAAGGCAGTAATTGGCGAGGAAGCGAGGAAGTGAAGATTCGAGGAAGCGAAAGCATTAGTCAGTAAGCAGTAAGCACACCTTGTCAGGGCCAGTCAAAAGCGAAAGGTTTTTTCAAACAAAAACAAATTCCATTTGTTAAATCAAATAAGTGGTTTAAATGTTTTTATTATGCTTTTTTTATATTAACCAAAATCATATTATTTATGTCGAACTATCACGAACCCGTAGAAGAGTTATCACCCGAGGCACGAAATTTTTCGCGTGCATTAAACAGCCTGAAGGAGGAGATTGAAGCCGTTGACTGGTATCATCAGCGTGTAGTAACTACCAACGATGCGGATTTGGCCGGCATTATGGCCCATAACCGCGACGAAGAAATTGAACATGCCTGTATGACCCTCGAATGGTTGCGCCGAAACATGCCCGGCTGGGATGAAGAGCTACGCAACTGGTTGTTTAAGGAAGGAGATATTATGGGCGCCCATGGCAACGATCACGATACTGACGATCATGACCACGATAACGGAGCTGCCCCGAAACCGGGCGGTGACTCCTTGGGCATTGGAAAAATTAAAAAATAAAAAAGGAGAAACAATATGGATATTTTAAGAAAATCATTGGCACCCATTTCGCAAAAGGCTTGGGAAGAAATCAATGAAACCGCCGTTGAAGTGCTTTCATCGGTGCTTTCGGCACGCAAAATTGTTGATGTGGAAGGCCCCAAAGGGCTCGATTTTGCCGCCTTGTCCACCGGCCGTATCCAGGTGCCTGCCAACCAGAAAGGCGCTGTAAAATATGGCATTCACCAGGTGTTGCCGCTGGTTGAGACCCGCATTCCTTTCGAACTGAACGTGTGGGAACTCGACAACGTGGCCCGTGGCGCCCAGGACATCGATCTTGGCCCCATGGAAGATGCCGCCCGCAAAATTGCTCAGTTTGAAGAGAATGCCATTTACGAGGGTTTTAAAGCTGGCAATATTGCTGGCCTGAAAAACAGTTCGGATTACGGGGCCATTGCTTTCCCCGAAAATGCAGAAGACATCATGGGTGCCATTACGCAGGCCCTGACTAAGTTTAAGGCCAATTCCATTGGCGGGCCATACACCCTGGTGCTTAACAGTGAAAAATGGCAAATGGTTAACAGCTTTGTTCGAGGCTATCCGCTTCGCAAGCAGCTCGAAAGCCTGCTTGGTGGCAGTATTATTC
The DNA here is from genome assembly GCA_019429365.1 of Bacteroidales bacterium. GTDB lineage: Bacteria > Bacteroidota > Bacteroidia > Bacteroidales > UBA7960 > UBA7960. Next base: position 13,245 of record JAHYJD010000010.1, read on the forward strand.
TTGCCCCCTTTGTGAAGGATGCCTACCTGGTAACCGAAAGAGGCGGCGATTTAAAAATGGTGATCGGGCAGGATATTTCCATTGGCTATGAGTCGCATAACAGCAAAACCGTGCAGCTTTACTTTACCGAATCTTTCACCTTCCAGGTGGTTGATCCGGCAGCTGTAATTGTGCTTAAGTAAAGTTTGGTTTTTCATTTTCAAAGAAAAGCCGGCAGCAGATGAAGCTCTGCGCCGGCTTTTTTATGCCCTTCTCAAGGGGCTGGTCAAATGCTTTATCTCTATTTGGCCTCCTTAAAATAATCTTCCATTACTTTTTTGAACTCGTTCATGTCCATGTCGTACTTGGGTGTTTGTGAACGTTTTTCCGGAAAGTTCTCCATGTGCAGGGTTTGCGTGGGGAAAGCAAAGCGCACGCCCAGCTTCTCAGCCAAACGAACAATTTCAATGAGGACCTCGTGGCGGGCCTTGAGCTCTTCGGGCCAGGAGGGCACATCGAAGAAAATGTAAAACATGATTTTGAGAGAGAAGTCGCCCATTTCGTTAAATTCGATAATGAAAAAGTCCTTGCGGGTGTTGGGGTGCCTTTCCACAATTTTGCGCAGGCCCAGCACAAACACCTCGATCAGGTCGGGCGGGGTGTCGTAGGTAACGGCAATGTGCATAAAGAAACGTCGGTACCTTCGCAGGCCATGGTTGTCGATGGTGGCATCGGCCAGCTTGCCGTTGGGCACATAAGTCAATGAATTTCTAAATGTACGCACCCGCGTGGAGCGGAAGCCCACCTCCTCCACGGTTCCGTCAATATCGCCGCTGCTGATCCAGTGCCCCACCGAAAAGGGCTTGTCGATAAAGATCATGAGCGAGCCGAAGAAGTTTTTAAGCGTATCCTGGGCTGCAAGGGCCAATGCCAGGCCGCCAATGGAAATACCTGCAAGCAGTGCCGTGATATTCACATCGAGGTTTTGTAAAATAAAAAGGCCGCCCACAATAATCACAAAGACCCGCAGCACCTTTCTTATAAGCGGCACCACATGGTTGTCGAGGCTGGTGTCGCTTTTGCCTGCCAGTCGCTCCAGGTACAACGAAAAAACATCCACCAGCTTGTAAAATACCAGTGTGGCGAAAAAAGGCAAGATGGCCTTAAAGGCAAAGATGAAGTATTTTGAAATCTCAACAGGCAGCTGCAAAACCGGGAAAATGATCCCGATAAAGATAAACACCATGAAAAGGCTAAGGGGTTTGGCCACCGGAAGCATATATGGTCTTACCAGGCGGTCGTAGCCAAGCTGCGAAGCCCCGCGATACAATAGCCTGCTGAAAACAAAGGTGAGCAGCTTGTGAAACAAAAAACTCAAAAGGATGATAAGCAAAATGCCCAGGTGCTGCCACAGAAATAAGCCCAGAATTTGTCTGGTGCCGGCCTGTGGTAGAACTTTGAGAAAACGGTCGATGCCGAAAGGGAACACCTCTTTGTGTAATTTCTCGATGGCCCTGATGCTATGGGGGCTGTAAATCCATTTTTCGTCTTTTCTCAGCAGGTAAACATCCTGCAGTTGCTCAATGGGGGCAAAAATCTTGTTGCCGGTTACCGAATCGGTAAACTCGGGATTCTGGGGCATGCGCTCAAGATCGATCAAATAGCCCCTGCCATCCAAAACCTGTTTAAACTTAATGGCAATTTCACGGGCCTCTTCCATTTCCATCCCCGGGTGCAAAAATACCAGCGCCGCTGAATCCGGATAGTAATGGTCGGTTTGCAAAAAGTCGAGGTGGGTGCGTATGCTGTGATAGGGGCTGCTCAGGTTGACCTGCGCAGGCTGATGTTCCGGCAAAAATTCAGGTACCTGGGCAAAAGATGAAAAATGGCCGAAAAAAAACAGAAAAAGAAAAAATAATAAACGCAACGAAGGTGAGATCAATAATTTAACTGGCATTTTATTTCTTTTAGCGAAAAAATAAATACAGGCTTGCTGGATTTTTGTAAAAATACAGAAATGCCGGCAAATTATGAAACCCAAAAGGTTTCTATTCTCCCACGAATTTTCTGATATTGCTTCGTTTTCCGAACAAAACCAGCACGTCACCTTCTTCGAGCTCAGAGCCTGCATACACAAAATCGCTGGCGTGTCCGGGATCGAAAGGTTCGGAAATGCTGGTACCAGTGCTTCGATGTTTTATAATGGATACCAGGTTGAGTTGAAACCTGCCCTTGAAGTCCACCTCAACCACTTTTTGCCCTACATATCTTTTTGGTACCAGCACCTCGAGCAACTGATGGTCCTGACCAATAGGGTAGGAGTCAATCACATTGGGTGAGGTCATTCTTTTCACCAGTCGCTCGGCTGCCTCCATTTCCGGGTGTAATATTTCTTCCACCCCCAGGGCTTTAAAAACCGATTCGTGCACGGGCGAGGTTGAACGGGTTATGAGTCTTTTTACACTTTTCTCTTTGAGCAGGGCTGTAATCATAACCGAGGCGCCAAAATCCTCGCCAATGGCTACAATTACACCATCGGCTTCAGCCAGGGGAAGGGTAGCCAAGGCATAAGGGTCTTTGGCATCCAGGCAAATGGTATTTGTAATGCGTTCTTTGTGGGTTTCGACCTTTTGCATGTCGGTGTCAACGCCTAACACTTCATTGCCCAAGTCAGTAAGCATGGCTCCCAGCGAGGAACCAAAGTTGCCAAGTCCGAAAATGATGTATTTCATAGCCCGGGGTTTTTAGTTAATATAAATTTGTTCGGAGGGGAATCGGTAGCTCCAACTCGAGAGCTTGCGGAAGAATGCCACCAGGATAGTCAGGGTGCCAATGCGGCCAATGAACATGGTAGCCGTAAGTATTAACTTTCCTGTATCGTTAATTTGAGAGGTGACACCCAGGCTGAGCCCCACGGTGCTGAATGCCGAGAAACTCTCAAAAACCAGCGCCTTAAGGGGTAGCCCGGGATTGGTGTAAGAGAGGGAGAAAACACAACTTCCAATGACTACAATGGACATAATGATAATGCCAAAAGCCCGGTTGGTACTGTCGTTGGTAATTTCGCGGCCGAAAATCTCCAGTCTGTTTCTTCCGCGGGCAATACTCGAAATATTCAACAGCGCCAGGGCAAAGGTGCTGGTTTTCACCCCGCCTCCGGTGGAACTCGGTGAGGCTCCCACCCACATTAGGAACAGGTAAAACAAAAGGGTGGGCACGGCAATGGCGGTCATGTCGACAGTGTTGAAACCAGCGGTGCGCGGAGTTACGGCCCCAAAAAAAGAAGTAACCAGCTGCCCGTACCAGCCAAGCCCACTAAGCACCCCATTGCGTTCAAACAACCAGAATCCCAGGGTGCCGCCTGCGACCAGAAAAAAGGTTGTGGCAAGCACAATGCGTGTGTTGGCATTGATAACCCTTGGAATGTGGTGAAATTTCTCGCGCCGGGTCAACTGGTTCCAGGTATTAATGCTGAAGTATTTCACGAAGGTGTAAAAATTAATAACCACCGGAAAACCAATGCCGCCTAATACGATTAGCCAGGCAATGACCAGGTGCATGTTAAAATTATAACGTGCTCCCATGCCGGCATCAAACATTCCATCGGTAAAAACAGAAAACCCTGCGTTGCAGAATGCCGAAATGGAGTGAAAGGCCGAAAACCACACTTTTTCCAGGCCGCTGTGCAAGCCGGCCGGAAAGGTCTGATAAATGAGCAGGGCGCCGGCAACTTCCAGCCCAAAGGTGAAGCCTAAGATTTTCAACAAGGTTTTATATATTTTGCTCAGCTGTTCTTCATTTATGAAGTCCTTAAGGAAAATCTGATTCTGGAAAGAGTGCGAGCCTTGAAAGAAAAACCCGAAGAAACTGGTGAAAATCATAACCCCAAGCCCGCCCAACTGAATAAGAAACAAAATAACCCCCTGGCCCAATGGCGTGAAGTAGGTGGCCGTGTCGACCACGATAAGTCCGGTTACACATACGGCGCTGGCCGAAGTAAAAACCGCATCGATAAAACTGATGCCTTCGTGTGTTGACCTGGGCAACAAGAGCAAACCGGTACCAAAAATGATCAGAAAAAAGAAGCTTCCAAGGAAAAGTAAAGATGGGTTGAATCTGATGCGTAGCAACAGCAAGCTGCTTCTTGACAGCTCAATGACAAAAATACTTATCAGCAGCGCATGACTGAAATACTTTGAAGAGAAAAAATTTATCCAGGATTCAAATAATATTAATTGGTATTGATGAACAAAATGCAGATCGGTGGCCAGTATAAGCAACAGCAGAATAACTAACTCGGAAAGGAGCAAACCCGCTGACCTCTTTTTGGAAAAGCTGAGCGCAAATCTGATGGCAAAAAGAAGGGTAAAAACTGGGAAAATTACTCCGTATGCCTTGCGAACAAATTGCTGCCAGGAGGCTTCCTGCTGAAAACCAAAATCATAAACGACCAACAGCATTGAAAGGATACTGAAAAACAGCAGCCATCTGTTGATTTTTTCCGGCAGATTCCTTTTCAGGAAATACCACTGGTCGACAATGCCTAGTTTTAAAATGTACCAACGCATACAGGCGGTTATAATGTCAGGACTAAAGAAACAACAGGCATTGCCTGAGCCCCAGCCTTACGCAGAGTAATGTGCATTGTGGTATCTTGAAGCAAGTGTTCAAATTTACCAATTTATTGGCATGAATTGTCTTTTCTGCTGATTTTACGGACAAAATAAGCTGGCGGGCCTTGTATAAACATTTCAATTTCTTTTATCTTTGGTAAGATTAAACCTATAAACCGAAAGTCGTGGCAAAAGCAAAAAAGTTTGGTGCATTCGGCGGCGTATTTACTCCTTCCATACTAACCATCCTGGGTGTGATCATGTACCTGCGTCTGCCATGGATTATCGGTCAGGCTGGTTTGTGGGCCACCCTGGGAATTATAATTGTGGCGCACATTATTTCGCTCAGTACAGGGCTAAGCGTAGCCTCGGTAGCCACCGACAAAAAAGTGGAGACCGGAGGCAGTTACTATATCATTTCCAGGAGCCTGGGCCTGCCCATTGGCGGAACGCTTGGAATTGCCCTGTTTGTGGGATTGTCGTTCAGTGTGAGTCTTTATCTGATTGGTTTTTCTGAAACATTCCTTTCGTATTTTGGGTTTGAGGTGAGCCTTTTTTCCATTCGTATTGCTGGAAGCATAATATTGTTTCTGGTGGCCCTGGTTACCTTTATCAGTACTTCGCTGGCCATCAAAACCCAGTACCTCATTATGACCGCCATGGTGCTCTCGCTGCTTTCGGTTTTTCTCGGCAGACACGATTTTGTTCCGGTCGAACCCCTGTTGGGTGGAATGCAGGGCGCACTGCCGTGGATTGCGCTGTTTGCCATTTTTTTTCCTGCCGTTACTGGTTTTGAAGCCGGGGTGTCCATGTCGGGCGATTTGAAAGATGCCCGAAAGGACATTCCGTTCGGTACCATTTCTGCCATCATGGTGGGTCTGGTGGTGTATGTAGGACTCGCCTTCTTTTTTTCCTATACCGTTGACCGCGATTTGCTGGTAAACGACCCCCGGGTGCTCTTTCAGATTTCCTGGGTTCCGCAACTGGTTATTGCTGGTATTTTGGGTGCTACCCTGTCATCGGCATTGGGAAGTATCCTGGGTGCACCTCGCATTTTGCAGGCTGTGGCCATCGACCGCATTATTCCCAGGTTTTTTGCCAAAGGATTTGGCCCATCTAACGAACCCAGAAACGCACTTTTCCTTACGTATTTTATTGCGCAGGCTGGCATTCTTATTGGCGAACTGAATGTGATTGCCCGCATTGTCACTATCTTTTTTATTATAACTTATGGCTTTCTGAATATTACTTATGCCATCGAAAGCTGGGCAGGCAGCGACTTCAGGCCTTCTTTCAAAATCCCGCGTTTTGTAAGTATTATAGGCGCCCTGGCTTGTATTATTGTCATGATTCAGCTCGATATCATTGCCCTGCTGGCGGCATCCGTGGTCCTTATTGCGCTCTTCCTGTTTCTCAAGCGAAAGGAGCTCACCCTGCAAACGGGCGATACCTGGAACAGCGTGTGGACATCGCTGGTAAAGACCGGGCTGGGCAGGCTCACGGTGAGCAGCCGTGAGCCCCGCAACTGGCGCCCCAACGTGATTTTGTTCAGCGGTGGCGAAAAAAGCCGGCCTCACCTGATCGAAATGGGCAAGTCGCTGGTGGGGAAGCTGGGCATTTTTACCAACTTTGAGCTGGTTGAAGACCCCAAGGCGGATGCCATTTTCCGCGAAAGCGACCTGGCTGCCATGCGCAGCGGCTCAGCAAAAAAGGAAGGCGTCTTTACCCGCAAACACCATTGCCGCGATTTTTACGAAGGCATCGACCTCATTTCACGGGTGTATGGTTTTTCGGGTTTTGAGCCAAACACCATCCTTATGGGATGGGGACGGAAAACCCGGGACCCCGAAAAATTTGCCAAATTGCTCGAGACGTTTAAGAAGCAGGACTATAACACCGTTTTCCTAAGCTACAACCAGCAATACGGCTTCGGAAAATTTAAACAAATCGATTTCTGGTGGACCGGAAGTGGCCGCAATCTTACCCTGGCTCTTACTCTGATAAGGTTTATCACCTCCAGCAAAGAATGGCTCACGGCTAAAATTCGCATTAAAATTATTAACCAGGACAGCTCCCAGACCGAAAGCATGTATCATTTGGTAAACCAGTTGCTCGACCAGTACAGGCTGCAGGCCAGCGTAAAGGTAATTAACAACGGGGTGGAGCAATTGCCCGAAGCTGAGATTATCCTGGCCGAATCGGCGGGTACCGACCTGACTATACTTGAACTGCCTGAGGCCGATGCCAAAGGGCTACAGTTGATCGGAAAAACCAACGACCTTGTTTCCGACCTGAAAACCTGCCTGATTATAAGAGCTTCTACCTTTTTTGATGAAGTAAATCTGAGCCCCAAAAAGCCAGCCGCGAAAAAAGACCTTTCGAAACTGGAAAAACCCGTCCCGGAAGTGTTGTCAAGGCTTGTTCCCGCTTCGCGCGAAATTGTGGCCAACGAAGTGTATAATGCGGGCCAGAGCCTCGAAAACTTTACCAGCCAATACTACGCCCAGGCTTTCGAAACCATTACGGGCGATGTGCTGTCGTTTTACTCAGAACTGGGCCATTATTCAAACAAAGTGTTTGAGCAACTGCAGAAAGCCGTTAGAAACACCGAGCCGGCCAATCAGCCCAAAGAATTTCTTAAAATACTCAACGATTTTTCTTATCAGGCCCGCAAGCGAATCAATCATCTGAACGGTACCATCATTCAAAATCAGGGCAAATATTTAGAAAGCGCTGGTCAGGCATATGTAAGAGACAGCAAGCTAATGCTTTCGTCTTTGCCTCACTTTTTAAGATTAAAGTTCAAGGCAGAAGATTTTGCAGTAAAAAAATCCGATAAGTTTCTGGCCCGGGTGTACAAGTTCAGTCGCCGCAGCTGGATAAAACTTACCGGTAAGGAGGCTACCAAGAAACTTCGTATTTTGGGTCCAGCACATTATTATCTGTTTATAAGACGGCTTGAGGTGTTCAATAAGCTTCACAATGATTATTCCCTCGATGCTTTTGGCGATGTGGTGGCTCTGCGCAAAATCCTTACCAGCCTGCACGAAATCATTGAAATGACGCGGCTGGAATGTAATGATCGCGAAAAAGCACTCACTCGCATCTCTATGGAGAAAGACCGCATTGCCGCCCAACTGGCCGTGCTCGAGGCCGAGGCCCGCACTTTCCGTGTGGAAGCCGGAAACAAGCTTTTCGACAGCCTGCTCGACGATCTGCAGCAGTTCAGCAACTTCCTGAACAATGCAGGTACGGACCCGCGCATGAAAAAATATCTTTCTGCGCTGCTTAAAAAAGGAGTGGACCAGGAGCCCGCTTTCTTAGAGGCACCGATGCTTTGGGTAAAAAACATGAACTTGTTTATTAACAAGGCCACCCTGGATTTTCTTTTTCTTTCACTGCGAAGCCGTATTCATTCCAAAATAAGAAAATATAACCAGGACTTTGCCAATCTTGGCGAAGCCAGCCTGCTAAGACACATTAAGGCTTATCAGAATGAATTGCTCGAAGCCGAAAAAGAAACAGGCCAAGGGAACGTAACGACAAGGCAGCTCGACCATAAGTTGCTTAAACAACTCTTGGTGGTTGATTTTTATAATAATTTCTTTGAGGAAGTTAGAGAGCTGATCACCGAGCTACCGGATCAGATCGAGATTAGCAGCCTGCATTTTAGCGATGAGATAGAAAAGGGCAATGTGCCTGAGCCCGATCCGGTGGTAGTTAGCGTACGCAAACTGGCGGGTTTTTACGTGGGAAGTTTGCTTATCGACAGGGTGAAAAACCAGGCACACGACACCGAGCACAAGATTCAAATGAGCCTTAACCGGATCAGGGATTTGCTGCGCCTGATCAACTTCAGCCTGCTGCGCGAAGGTGAAAATACCGACAGCACCGACGAAATTTTTGACCGCGAGCAAACAGCCCGCTTGCTCAATAATTTTGTGAGCAAGCTCAAAGAAGAGGAAGCCAAGTTGCGCAGCTTGCTGGCCGATTTTGTTAAAACTTTTGGCGAGGGATTGAAATTGGCCTTCGAGCCCCTTTCCTCGGCCGTCATCAATCAAACCAGCCTCGATCTGAAGAAGAAGATTCGCGAAAAAGGAAGCGGCCGGCTTTCCAGGGCTGTTCAGCTGCAGGTAACCCAAGTCAAAGAATTTGTGCAGAACAACATGGTTAACCTGCTCTACAGCAAGAGCGAAGGTATTGTTTGGGCCAGCCGTTTTGAAAAGAGTCAGACCGGAAAACTTTCTAACCGCGACATGCTATCATTCATTGAGGCCATTAACCCCAATCATTCTATAATGAAAGAGCTGCCGTATTACTATGCAACCCTGTTCTCGGGCTTTTCGGGTACCAGCGACGACTTTTGGGTGGGAATGAGCGAACAGATACATGAAGGCAACCAGGCCATAGGCCGCTTCAAATCGGGTGTGCCCGGTGCCCTTATCATAACTGGTGAGCGCAGCTCGGGCAAGTCGAGCCTGTCGAAATACCTTGCCCGAAAGCACTTTAGCTCTGACAATATTCATATTTTAAAGGCACCTAAGTTTTGCAACGCCAATGCCCAACTGTTTCGCGAATCCCTGGCCAAGGCGCTTCAGGTGAATGCCCAAAACCTGGAAGATGCCCTCAGTGCCCTGCCAGCGGGCAAGGTGATCGTGATTCACGACCTGGAGCTCTGGTGGGAAAGAAAGCCTGATGGGCTGGAGGTCATTGAGCTTATAAAGGATCTTATTGACCGCTTTGGCCGTAAATTCTTGTTTTTGATCAATGCCAACGAGCACGCACTTAAAGTGATTGAAAAGGCCAGCGGCCTGATGAGTTATTCGCTGGCGGCTGTTGTATGCAAACCATTCGACGCCAGAGAGCTTCGCGATATTATCATGTTGCGCCACAATGCCGGTGGGCTCAAGTTTGTTTTCAACAAAAGGGAAGAAGACAAAATGACGGCGCTTGACTATGCCCGCATGTTCAACCGTTTCTTCGACCAGTCATACGGCAACCCGGGGCTGATGATCTCGCTGTGGATGGCATCCATAAAGAAAATCATTGGCAAAACCCTGGTTATGGAGCCCGTTCAGATTCCTTCCATGTCGGTTTTCGATTTGCTGAATCAGGAGCAACTTTTTTATCTCCTGCAGTTTGTGATGCACCGACGCCTGGAAGCCGGTTCACTGGCCAAAGCCCTTCAGTTTCCTGAAGAAAAGGTGAAGGAGCAGGTGAAGGAGCTGGTGCGCTCAGGCATTATTATTGAAAAGTTTGAGGGGGTTTTTGCCATAGACCCATCCCTCGACCTTTATCTGGTAGAAAAACTTAAAAGTAAGAACTTGCTATGAGCCTGCTGTATATCGTAATTCTGGGTTTTGCGCTGTTTTTTGCCATGCAGTTGATCAACCGCCTGGCGGTGATTATTCCAGGCGAGAGTCGCTGGCGCAACCTGCTGCTGCGCTCGCTGCCCTTGGCTGAGTTTGTGGTGTGGCTAACTTATGCTTTCTGGGCAGCAGACATTGTTTTTCAAGCTTTGCCATATCGGGGAATTGTTCAGAGTGCCATGGCACTGGTGCTGATGATTGCCTTGGGATGGTATGTGCTGCGCGATTTCCTGAGCGGGGTGTTGCTCAAATCAGAAAGCGGGTTTAAAAAGGGACAATCCATAAAAACCAATTTTGTTTCCGGCAAAATATCTGCTGTGGGATACCGAACCTTGATGATTGAGACGGAAAAAGGCGAAAAAGTTCGCATACCGTTTTCTAAACTGGGCGATGCCATTATTACCACACCCGTGCAGAAAGGCCAGAGCCACAGCCATATGCTAAAGCTACCGTTGCCTGAAGGTTCCAACCCCGGCTCCCTCACGGGCACAATTTCGAAAACGCTTTTAAATATGCCATGGATCATTGCCGAGGAAGAACCCTTGGTAAGTTTTGTGCACGATGAAGCTGGAAAGCTTTTGCTGGAAGTCAGGTTTTCAGTATTAAAAGAGGAGCACGCTCTGCTGGTGAAGCACAAGCTTCAGGAGTTGATTGAAGAGAAGAATCAATAGAAAGATTACCTGTTGAACTCCCTTTTGCTAATCATTTTGCCGTTATCGAACACCATGGTCTGAATTACTTTTCCGCGGCTATCCCAATAGGTCCAGCTCCCATGGCGCTGTCCCTGATAATACGATCCTTCCTGTTGTTTGCTGCCATCCGAAAAAAATGTGGTAAACCTCCCATGTGCTTTGTTGTTTGCAAACTCCTGCTCCCGGTATTTCTGTCCTCGCCCGTCGAAAAAGCGCCATAGCCCCGAACGCTGGCCCAGTGTAAACTGACCTTCTTCCAGCTTGTTGCCATTGTCCTGCCAGCGTACCCACTGACCATGATTAAGGCCATTGTCGTAGCTGGCAACCTGCCGCAAACCGCCGTTTTCGTACCAGTGAGTGGACAAACCATGGCGTTCGCCATTCAGATACTGCACCTGGTAGCGCTTTCGTCCCGATACAAACCAGCCTTCCCAAAGCTGATCCATTTTGCCAAGGGTAAAAGTGCCGCGGTCCTGCATCTGCCCGTTTTCATACCAGCTGGTCCAGATACCATGCTCCAGGTCATCGGCAAAATCTCCTTTATGGCTTACTTCCCCGCCAATGTACCAGGTGGTCCACTCGCCCTGGCGCAAGCCGTCGGCCATGGGTCCCTGACGAAGCTTCTCACCCGTGGTGTAATAAAAGGTCCATAAACCGCTTTCTTTGCCCCCCGAAAAGTTGCCTTGTGAGGCAATGTTTCCATTGATAAAATAAAAGGTCCAGGTGCTGTCCTGTAAATCGAGCAACGATTTGCCTTCCGATTCGAGTTGTCCGTTTTCAAAATACCATTTCGAGAAGCCGTTTAGCAGTCCATCCTTAAAAACACCATCAAACTCAAGGGTTCCGTTTTCGTAAAATAGCTTTGATGGCCCGGTCTTCTGACCGTCGGCAAACATGCTTTCTTCGCGAAGGCTGCCCGATGGGTGGTAGAAGTTCCATTTTCCGTGGCGCAAGCCATTTTTCACAGGTCCGCTCATTTCAAGGGTACCATTGGCATACCACCAGGTAGTTATGCCCTCTTCCAGGGCAATCTCGGCGTTTTTTTGCCCATCGGCATACCAGAACTTCCAGGTGCCGGATTGCCTGCCTTGTTCGAAACTCCCTTTGGCCCAGGTTTTTCCGTCCAGGTGAAAATATTCCCAGGGGCCATGTCGCAGCCCTTCTTCCGTAAGGTTTCCCTGGCCTGCAAGGTTTCCGTTTGGAAAAAACTCCTGGTAAAAAAGGCTGTCGTAGGCTATCTGTGCCAGCAAAGTTTGGTCTTCGCTAAAAAAGGCCCAGGTTCCGCTGCGTTGTCCATTTGTATAATGGCCGCTTTCGCGGAGAAAATTTTCCTCGTCAAAATAGTTCCACACGCCCTGTTTCTGTCCTTCGAGTATTGTCCCCTGCCCGTTAAGTGCCGGGTTGTGCATTAAGGGCTCGGGTAATTGCTGGCCCCTGGCAGTTAAAACACCCATAATTATAATCAGGGACATTAGCAGACCTTTTCCGGAAATGGAAAGCAGTTTTTTCATAAATAAATCAGGTTATTAGGTGCAATTTTAAAACAAAATTGCCCATGCAATTATTTTCCCGGGAAGTGAAAATTTTAACTTTTTCGTTCAATGGTAAAGTCGATGAGCTGCCTCAATGATTCTTTTGCCGGTTTGTCGGGCATTTTTTGCAGCATTTCGAGGGCTTCGTTGCGGTATTGTGTCATTTTTTGCACGGCATAGTCAATGCCGCCTTTCTCGCTTACCTGCTGTATGAGCCACGCCACTTTTTCGCGGTCGGTGTTGTGGTTTTTTACAATATTGATGATCTTGCGCTTTTCCATGTATGTGGAATTGTTGAGCAGGTAAATCAGCGGCAGGGTCATTTTTCGCTCCTTAATGTCGACGGCCGTGGGCTTTCCCTTGGCACAGCTGGTGTCGAAGTCGAGGATATCGTCTTTGATCTGGAAAGCTATGCCGATTTTTTCGCCGATTCGCCGCATTTCTTCAATTTCTCCGGCGCTGGCGCCAGTTGAGGCTGTGCCGCTGGCCAGGCAGGACGCAATGAGCGAAGCGGTTTTCTTACGGATAATATCGAAATATACCGATTCTTTTATATCGAGTGTACGTGCCTTTTCGATCTGCAGCAATTCACCTTCGCTCATTTCCCTTACCGAGTGCGATACGATTTTGAGCAGGTCGAAGTCGTCGTTTTCGAGCGACAGCAGCAGCCCGCGCGAAAGCAGAAAGTCGCCCACCAGCACCGAAATCTTGTTTTTCCAAATAGCATTGAGCGAGAAGAAGCCCCGGCGTTCGTTGCTGTCGTCCACCACGTCGTCGTGAATAAGGGTGGCCGTATGCAGCATTTCGATAAGGGTGGCGGCCCGGTAGGTGCGCTGGTTAATGCCCGAGAAAAGTTCGGCCGAGAAGAAGACAAACAGGGGCCGCATTTGCTTGCCCTTGCGTTTAACGATGAAGCGGGTAATGGTGTTGAGCAGCGGGATGCTGCTTTTCATCGAATCCCTGAAAAGGGACTCGAAGGCTTTCATATGCTCATCAACGGGCGCTTTTATCTCCTTCAGATTCATATCAGCTGCAAAAATTTTGCGCAAGCCAAACCTACGGCAATTTTATATAAAACACAACAATAATTGTTGGATAAAGTTTTACGTTTTATTTTTATTTACAATGCAAATAAAAAGCGTTTGCCCGTCTTGTTACTGGTTTTTGTTTGGCCTTATGTCGATTCGTTGCCCCACAATGCGTGCAATATGGTCGATGGCGATACGGTCCTGCTGCATGCTGTCACGTTCGCGTATGGTAACGGTATTGTCTTCGAGGGTCTGGTGGTCAATGGTGACGCAATACGGGGTTCCAATGGCGTCCTGGCGGCGGTAGCGACGCCCGATAGCGTCTTTTTCGTCGTACTGACACATATAGTCGTACTTAAGGCTGTCGAATATTTCACGGGCTTTTTCGGGCATGCCGTCCTTTTTTACCAATGGGAGCACGGCCACTTTAATGGGTGCAAGCAAAGGCGGAATGCTCAGTACCACGCGCTCGGAGCCGTCCGGGAGTTTTTCTTCCTTATAAGCATGCGATAATACGGCCAGGAAAGTGCGGTCGAGGCCAATGGAGGTTTCCACCACATAAGGCACGTAGCTTTCGTTGGTTTCAGGATCGAAGTACTGCAGTTTTTTGCCGCTGTATTGCTGGTGGGCGTTCAGGTCGAAATCGGTACGCGAGTGAATACCTTCCAATTCCTTGAACCCAAAGGGAAACTCGAACTCGATATCGGCGGCGGCATTGGCATAATGCGCCAGTTTGTCGTGGTCGTGAAAACGGTACTTTTCGGCAGGGATGCCAAGGGCGAGGTGCCAGCGCAGGCGTTCCTGCTTCCAGTAGTCGTACCATTCCTTTTCCTGCCCGGGCTTAACAAAGAATTGCATCTCCATTTGCTCAAACTCGCGCATGCGGAAAATAAACTGACGGGCAACGATCTCATTGCGGAAAGCCTTGCCAATCTGGGCTATGCCAAAAGGAAGCTTCATGCGGCCGGTTTTCTGCACGTTGAGGTAGTTTACAAAAATGCCTTGTGCGGTTTCGGGTCGTAGAAATATCTGGCTGGCATCTTCGCTTAAAGAGCCCATCTGGGTGCTGAACATGAGGTTGAACTGCCTTACCTCCGTCCAGTTGCGCGAACCCGATACCGGACATACTATGCCCAACTCTTCAATCAGAGATTTAATATCAGTAAGGCGGTTTTCTTCCAGTGCAGAAACAAAGCGGCTGGTTATGTCTTCGATCTTTTGCTGGTTTTCAACCACACGGGGATTGGTTTGACGGAACATAGCCTCATCGAAACTGTCGCCAAAACGCTTGGCAGCTTTTTCAACCTCTTTGTTAATTTTTTCCTTAATTTTTTCGAGATGGTCTTCGATGAGCACATCGGCGCGGTAGCGCTTTTTCGAGTCCTTGTTATCGATAAGCGGATCGTTGAATGCATCTACGTGGCCCGAGGCCTTCCATACGGTGGGGTGCATGAAAATGGCCGAGTCGAGGCCAACAATATTTTCGTGAAACTGCACCATGGATCGCCACCAATAGTCCTTAATATTATTTTTGAGCAGGGCTCCGTTTTGCCCGTAGTCGTACACGGCGCTCAAACCGTCATAAATTTCACTGGAGGGAAAAATAAAACCGTATTCTTTACTGTGCGAAATGATCTTCTTGAAGGTATCTTCTCCTTTAATCATGCGTATTACAATATTTTTTGGAACTTAGCCCAAGTGGTTAATAATAACTTTCAAACTTTTTGGTATGATATTGAACTGGAAAGGTGAGGTTCCCAGCGATTCCCCATCGACTTCGAGTGGTATGGGTATGTCGGATTCAATTCGGATGGATTTTCCAGTGAGCATTTCTACCTGCTTAACCTTGCGAATACTTCCATCATAAAGCCTTCTGACATTATAAATGATCGACAGTTTGGTCATGTGCTTAATGATGGTCAGGTCGAGCAGGCCATCGTTGGGCAGGGCATCGGGGGCCTGAATCATTCCGCCACCATTGTACTGACCAATGCCTACACTCATGCTGAATACCTTTGCCTTGATTTCGCGTCCATCCACATTTATTCGGACGTTGGTTGAATCGTATGAGAACAGTGAACTTCCCAGGTTTACAAGATAGAGAAAAGGATTGCTCGATCCTTTTTCCTTGTCGGCATTGGTTTTTTTTGCCACCAGGCCATCGAATCCAAAGCCAGCCATATTGGCAAAATAGCGTGTTTGTGTTCCTCCATTGGCGGTGTATTCTACAATACCCACATCCTGTTCAAGGGTAGTTCCCTTTTTAATAACCTCAACGGCTTTTTTGTAATCAAGGGGCACATTGTAGGTCCTTACCCAGTCGTTGCCTGTGCCAATTGAGATCATTCCAAGAGTAATATTGATGGGCAGAACGATTTTCTGGGCAAAAATTCCGTTAACTACCTCGTTCATGGTGCCATCACCCCCAACAACAATAATTTTTCTGTAGCCCTTTCCAATGTATTCGGGCACCAGCTCAATGGCATGAAGTTTTCTTTCGGTAAAAACACAGTGGTAATCAAAACCGAATTCTTTAAGCAGCTGGCAGATCTTTTTCCAGTCTTTTTTCCCTTTTTGGGTACCGGCATTGGGGTTTACCAGCACCAGCCATTCTTTTGTTTGGGTGTCGCTCATAAAAAGGGTTTTAAGTGAATTCCGTCAGGCAAGCCCCTTCGGTTTTTGCAGAATGCAAAAATAAGAAAAATAGGTCAACCTCAGCCAGTTAAAAAAACGCTTGTTTAAATGAGTTACCTTAAGCGATAAGACCTTTTTCAACCAGTTTCAGCGCTATTTGAACGGCATTGGTTGCAGCGCCCTTGCGCAGGTTGTCAGAAACGATCCACATGTCGAGGCCAAAAGGCACTGTGGTGTCGCGGCGCAAACGGCCAACAAAAACTTCGTTGCGGTTGTGGGCATAGCGGGGCATGGGGTAAAGGTTGGCGGCAGGGTCGTCTTGCACCACCAGTCCGGGAGTAGACTCCAGTAAGCTGCGCACCCCGGCAAGGTCGAAATCATTTTCAAACTCAACGTTTACAGCTTCTGAGTGGCCACCCACCACGGGAATGCGCACTACAGTGGCAGTAACCTTTATTTCCGGGGCTTCAAGTATCTTTCGGGTTTCATTGAGCAGCTTCAGCTCTTCGCTGGTATAGCCGTTTTCGGCAAAATCGCCGCCATGCGGAAAACAGTTCAGGTCGATGGGGTGGGGGTAAGCCTTCTCGCCTTCGCGCCCGGCACGTTCATCTTCCAGTTGTTTCACGGCTTTTACACCGGTGCCGGTAACCGACTGGTAGGTAGCCACCACCAGGCGCTTAATGCCATAACGACGATGCAAAGGCGCCAGGGCCATAACCATTTGAATGGTACTGCAGTTGGGGTTGGCAATAATGCGGGTGTTTTCTGAAAGGGTATGGGCATTGATTTCGGGAACCACCAGGGGCACCTGCTCATCCATACGCCAGGCCGAGGAGTTGTCGACCACAAAGGTGCCGTTAGCGGCAAATTTTTCAGCCCACTGTTTCGATACGCTGCCCCCGGCCGAGAAAATGGCCAGGGCAGGTTTGGCATTCACAGCATCCTGCAGGCTAACAATCTTGTGCGGCTTGCCCCGAAAAATCACTTCCTTGCCCACCGAACGCTCCGAGGCAGCAGGAATAAACTCCGTGCAGGGAAAGTTCAACTCTTCCAGCACTTTTATCATTACAGTGCCCACCAGGCCGGTGGCACCAACCAAAGCTATCTTCATGGTGTCAGGGTTTGAATGTGTAAATACGAGCAGTTAAAAACCGGTTCACGCAAAATTACTATATTTAACTCCCACAAAAAAGATAATATCATGCACAAGTATTACAGTCTGCTGGTTTTTCTGTTTTTTCCGTTTGTGGCTGCGGCCCAGTTTACCGACAATTTCTCGGATGGAAACTTCACTTCAAATCCACCATGGGGAGGCGATACCGATAAATTTGTTGTGGAATCGGGGGTGCTCAGGCTCAACGACAGCCAAGCAGGGCAATCTTACCTGGCCACCCAGAGCAGCCTTGCCCTCGAGGTACAGTGGGAGTTCTGGGTAAGGCTGGCATTTACACCTTCAACCAACAATCATCCGAAGATTTACCTGGTTAGCGATGCCCAAAACCTGAAAGAACCGCTCAATGGCTACTTCATTCAAATTGGTCGTGACGGGGGAGAGAATAAGCGCCTCTATCTGTTCAGGCAGGATGGAGAAACAACGACCGAACTGCTGGCCGGCAGCCAGAACCTGGCCAGCACCACCAACAATATTATGCGCATTCGCGTAACGCGCGATGAAGAAGGCGTATGGGAACTTTGGGCCGACCCGGCCGGCGGACAAATGTTCATACCCCAGGGTAGCGTTACCGATCTTACCCACACCCAGACCGCGTGGTTTGGCATGGTATGCAACTATACCGTAACAAATGCCAATCGTTTTTACTTCGACGACTTTGTGGTGAGCGAAATAGTTCCTGATCTGCAGCCGCCCATAGTGAACGTGCTCGAGGTGGTTTCGGCCAATCAGCTCAATGTGCACTTCAGCAAGCTGGTAGAACCCGGCACTGCACAGGATCCTGACAATTATTATGTGAACCAGGGCATTGGAAACCCTCTTACGGCTACCATCAACTCTCAGCAACCCAACGTGGTAAAACTTTTTTTTGTAAATAGCTTCGAAGAAAACCTTTATTATGAGTTGCAGGCCGACAATGTGGAAGACTTTTCGGGCAACGTCATGGAGCATTATTCAGGAAGTTTTGTGCTGTATGTTGCCCAGCGCAACGACCTGGTTTTTAATGAGCTAATGGCCGACCCCACGCCCGAAGTGGGCCTTCCGGCTTTCGAATACATAGAACTGTATAATACGTCTGAATTTCCTGTGAATATCGATGGCTGGGTATTGCAGCATGGCAGCACCCAAAGGGTATTGCCTTTCGGACTTGTTGAACCAGGAGGATTCGTTTTGCTGGTGGCCGAAGCTGCCGTTGCGGCTTTCCAACCCTTTGGCAATGTGGTAGGAGTGCCTGGCCTGTCGGCCACTGCCCTGACCAATGCCGGCACCAGCTTGTTGCTTTTCGACCGCGAAGAAAGGCTGGTATCCTTTGTAAATTATTCCGACAGCTGGTATGGCAATCCGGCTAAAGCCGGCGGCGGCTGGTCGCTCGAAAAAATTGATCCCATGAACTTTTGCCAGGGTGCCGGAAACTGGATTGCTTCTGAAAGTCCGCTTGGAGGAACACCCGGCGCTCCCAATTCTGTGCTTGGAAGCAACCCCGACCACACGCCACCTGACCTTCTGAGGATTGGATATGTTGACGAAACTGTTGTTAAGCTTTTTTTCAGCGAAACCATGGACGAAGAGGGCCTGATGGGTCTGGTACAGACGGCAGATTTTGGCTTGGGCAGTATTCATTCGGTTCAGCCCCTGCTGCCCGACTTTTCTGCGGCGCTGCTAACCTTGGCCAACCCCCTGGATGCCGGTCTCATTTATGAGGTTACGCTGCCGGCCCAGGTTACTGACTGTGCCGGAAATCAACTTGGCCGGCGCACCGCCAGGGTAGCTGTGCCCCGGGCAGCCGAAACCTTCGATGTGGTTATCAACGAGGTGCTGTTTAATCCGCCCGATGGCGGTAGCCGTTACATAGAACTGTTTAACCGCTCAGAAAAAGTTATTGAACTTAGGGATTATTCCATTTCTTCGAAGGACACAATACAGGGTTTTCTCACTACTATTAGGGAGATCATCAGCGAAAGCTATTTGCTGTTTCCCGGCGATTTTGTGGTGCTTACAACCAACCCGGCTGCAGTGCTCAATACGTTTATGACCACCCGACCGCATGCTTTTATTGGTGTGGCAGCCATGCCGTCGATGACCAACACCAGCGGGGTGCTTGCCCTGGCAAGCAAGAGCCTGACCGAAATCGATCTTTTTGCCTATCATGAAGATATGCACTTTGCACTGCTAACGAACAAAAAAGGAGTGGCGCTTGAAAGGATCAACCCAAACCGGCCAGCACAAGACCGCTCCAACTGGCATTCGGCGGCGCAGAGCGCTGGCTTCGGCACGCCCGCCTATCAGAACTCGCAATACAGCGCAGAGCTCAGCAGCCACGATGGTGAAATTGAAGTGTATCCCGAAGTCTTTTCTCCCGACAGCGACGGGCACGACGACCTGCTCACCATAAGCTACCGTTTCGACCAACCAGGCTTTGTAGCATCCGTAAGGATTTTCGACAGCCGCGGCAGGCTGATCCGCAACCTGGCAAGGGCAGAGCTGCTGGCGGTAAACGGGGCTTTTACCTGGGATGGCACCACCGACGATTACCAGAAAG
Organism: Bacteroidales bacterium; assembly: GCA_019429365.1. GTDB lineage: Bacteria > Bacteroidota > Bacteroidia > Bacteroidales > UBA7960 > UBA7960. The sequence continues at coordinate 32,802 of JAHYJD010000010.1, forward strand.
CCCCGATCGGCATTTATATCATTCATGTTGAAGTGACCGACCTTGCCGGAAATGTAAATCACTACCGGAAAACAGCTGTACTGGGGGGAAGGTTGTAGCGGCTAAGCTGTAATGGCTATGGTTGCCAGCCAAACCCTGGCATCTTCTATCTGAAGCAGCCGCTGCGAACAGGCTTCAAGAGTCGATCCGGTGGTAACCACATCGTCAACCAGCAGGATGTTCTTGTTTTTGAAAACCAATGGATCGGGAATGTGAAATACCGATTCCACGTTTTCCCAACGGCGAAACCTGGTTTTACGGGTCTGGGTGGAGGTGGGGATGATGCGCAGCAATCCGTCGGTTACCAATGGAATGTTAAGGCTTTCGGCCAGCCCGCCGGCAAAGATCTCACTTTGGTTAAAGCCCCTTTTTCGAAGCTTGGCAGGATGCAAAGGCACCGGGATTACCATATGCAGGCCCTGATAATATGGCGACTCCTTAAGGTCGTTGCCGTGAAGTACTCCCAGGTAGTGGCCGATTTCGCGAAAGCCCTTGTATTTAAAACGGTGGATAAGATGCTGCACCTTGCCGCCTTTCTGAAAGTAAAACAAGGGAGCCCCAGTTTCAATGGGCACCCTGCCCCAGAAAATTTCGGTAAACTTGTTTTCCTTTTCACGGGTCAGGCGTGCAAATGGCAGGTGAAACTGACAAAAAGTGCAAATGCAATGCTCGCCCGAAATCAGTGTTTCGCCGCAGCCATGGCAGGTGCGCGGAAAAAACAAAGCGAAAAAATCGTACAGGTAGCTGACCGCTTTCATGACAATTCCTGTTTTGTTCCTTAAAAATAATTAAATTTGCAAAAACTTCAAACTCAGCAACCAACAAAGAGATTACCGCCTTTTTGCCCAGTGGTCATTTTGGTTCAATTAAAAATGTTTTTTTTTCAACGAAACCAAAAAACCCAAAAAACAATAAGCGGATTTGCTGAAAAAGTGACGTTTTTACCTGCAATGTTGCAAGGTTTTGAGCGTTAAACCATCGGAAAACAAAGAATATTTCATACCAACCAAAAGAAACAACCAAACTTAAAAACTATAAAAATGGAAAACAAAAGCCAGTCAGGGTTTGATAAAAGGAACGACCGGATTTACAAAGGAACTATTATTGTCCTTTTGTTGATTATTGGAGTGCTTGCCGTAATGCTTTTCACCAGCAGGCAATCATTTAAGGTCGAAAGGGAAACGGCCACCTTGCTGAATACCGAGCTTCAGGAGGAGCTCGACTCTTTGCTGGCCGAATACAACATGGTTAAGTTGGAATACGACAGTGTGCTGGTTGACCGGGACAGCATTATTATGGCCAATGCCGATGAGATTCAGCGCCTCATTGCTTCTCAGGCCGATTATTACCGTATTCGTCGCCAGCTCAATTTGCTTCAGGAAATTACCCAGAACTATGTGCGCGATATCGATAGCCTTGTAACATTAAACCAAGTGCTTAAGGATGAAAACGTTGCCTTCCGCCAGGAGATTCAGCGGGCTACCATCCGCACCACTGAGCTGGAGGCCGACCGTGAAGAGCTGGCTTCCAAAGTTGAAGTAGGGGCTGCCCTGCGTGCTTACCAGTTTAGTGCCGAAGCCATACGCATTCGCAGCCGGGGCCGCGAAGAAGCCACAGACCGCGCCAGCCGTGCCGAACAGATAAAAGTTTGCTTCAGCATTGCCGAAAATCCCATTGCCCGCTCAGGAAATATCAATGTGTATATGCGAATTTCAGGTCCTGATGGATCCATTCTGCGCATTAGCGATGACGATGCTTACTCCTTCACCCACGGCGATGAGGTCTTTCAGTTCTCGGCTTCTACTGTGGTCGATTACGACAACCGCGAAACCGATTTATGCCTTTATTGGCAGCGCACAAACGAGTTCGAGCCCGGCATGTATGTAATTACGCTTTATACTGACGAGTTCCGTCTGGGCGAAACAGCCCTTACACTGAGGTAAATCGTTATTGATTGTTAGCATTTTCAAGCTTTTTGTTAGCATTTTTTCGCTTGTTTTTGTAGTTTGGTTTCCTCAAATCCTTACTTTTGGAAAACCAAAACAAAGTCATTATGGGTAAACAGCGACTTTCTGATGCTTCCCAGCGAAAAGGGTTTTCCCAAACCGCACGATCTGCCAACATAGCGCCAATAATTTTTCTCTCTGTAATCGCAGTGGTTCTGGCCATTGCAGTCGCTCTTGTGTTGCGCGAGGTTTTTCAGGCACGTGAACTTGCCCTGTCTACTGCCATTGAGCGCAACGAATGCCAGGAGCGGGCCGATCAACTGCTAAAACAGCTCAACGAGCTGGAAAGCGCTTATGAGAGCCTCAGCCGCGAAAATTCCGATTTGCAGAGCCTGTCTAATCAGCAACAAATCGAAATTAACCGCATGAGGGCACAAATCCGATCGGTGGCTGGTTCTCAGCGCATTGACGAGGTTCGGGCCCGCATTGAACAACTCGAAGAGGAACTTGCTGAGTATCAAAGCCAGGCTAAGGCACTTCTGGAAGAGAAAAATCAGCTTACCAGCGAAAATGAGCGGGTTAAGAACACCCTGGCCTTTACCGAAGAACAGGTGGTGGAGTTGGAGGTGAAAAACCAGGGCCTTACCACTCAAATACAGGAAGCCAGTGTGCTGAATATTATGAATATTGAAGTGATCACTACCCGCTCGGCTCGCAGGGGCGAACGCGAAACAGAGCGCGCCCGCCGCGTGGAAAGGATACAGGTGTGCTTCACCATTCTTGAAAATATTCTGGCAAATCCGGGAAATCGTAACTTTTACCTCAGAATTACCGGACCAAATGGCCAACTGCTCAACGGTGGCCTGAACCAGACTTTCGAACTGCTCGGAAACCAGGTGTCGTACACCGCCACCCGTGCTTTCGAATATAATAAACAGCAGCAGGTGGCATGCATTACATACAATCCGCCCGACGATTTGCTCGACAAAGGCATTTACCGCGTGGCCATTTACGCCGAAGGCCGCGAAGTAGGCACCCAACTATTTGAACTGAATTAAAAGAAATTGTACTTTACAGAGAACCGGCTCAGGCCGGTTTTTTGTTTTTCGGACCCTGCCCGCAAATCATTTCTTTTATCAAAATGATTACTTTTGCAATTGGCCCAAATGTTTGCTGCTTCTTTTCCCTTTCGGGGAAAAACATGGCACTCCTGAACTAAGAATTAAAAAAGAATTTATTACGGATGAAGATTTCCTATAACTGGCTGAAAGCCTATGCCGATTTTACCGAGAGCCCCGAAGAGCTGGGCGTGATTTTAACCGATTGCGGTCTGGAAGTAGAAAGCATAGAAACGTTCGAGACAATAAAAGGCGGCCTTAAAGGTGTTTTTGTGGGCGAGGTAAAAACCTGCCACCAGCACCCCGATGCCGATCGCCTTTCGGTAACCACCGTCGATATTGGCACTGGCGAATTGCTCCCCATTGTGTGCGGCGCGCCCAACGTGGCGGCCGGGCAAAAGGTATTGGTGGCCACCGTTGGAACAACCCTCTACACACCCAAAGGCGAGCTGGAGCTGAAAAAGGTGAAAATTCGCGGTGAAGCATCAGAGGGGATGATCTGTGCCGAAGATGAACTGGGGCTGGGCGACGACCACGAAGGTATCATAGTATTGCCTTCCGATGTGCCTGTTGGAATACCCGCCGCCGAATATCTGCAGGTGAAAACAGATTATATATTTGAGATAGGACTGACACCCAACCGCATTGATGCGGCCAGCCACATTGGCGTGGCCCGCGACGTGGTGGCCGTAATTAACCACCGCAAAGGGGAAGGCACGCTTAAGCTAAAAAAACCTTCAACCGCAGCGTTTAAAGTCGACAACAACGACCTGCATATTCCTGTAATCATAAAAGATACTGAAGCCTGTCCGCGGTACAGCGGCCTTACCATTTCTGGCCTTACGGTGAAGGAATCGCCGGCCTGGCTTAAGGAAAGACTGCTCTCCATTGGCCTTAAGCCTATTAACAACGTGGTGGATGTGACCAACTTTGTAATGCATGAAATGGGCCATCCGCTTCATGCATTCGATGCCGACAAAGTGGATGGAAAGAAAGTGGTTATTCGCAAGCCGGTCAAAGACACACTGTTTGTTACCCTTGATGAGGAAGAGCGCAAGCTTACCGGCGACGACCTAATGATATGCGGAGCTACTGAACCTATGTGTATTGGCGGAATTTTCGGGGGCATCCATTCGGGGGTTACCGAAAAAACCACCAGCATTTTCCTCGAAAGCGCTTACTTTAATCCAGTATCTATCCGAAAGTCTTCTAAAGCCCACGGCCTAAAAACGGATGCTTCTTTTCGCTTTGAGCGTGGCGCCGATCCTGAAATTACCGTCGAAGCCCTGAAACGTACTGCCATCCTAATTAAGGAGGTAGCCGGAGGGCAAATCACTTCTGAAATTGTCGACGAGTATCCCGGCAAGGTAATGCCTGCCCTGGTTGATTTCAGCCTGGAGCGCGCAGCGGTTTTGATAGGTAAAACCATTCCACGGCAGGAAATTATTAATATACTGGAGAACCTCGACATAAAAGTGCTGAAAGAAAGTGGCGATGTGCTGCAACTTTCCATTCCAACCTACCGCGTGGATGTAACCCGTGAGGCCGATGTGGTGGAAGAAATTTTACGTATTTACGGCTATAACAGCGTGGAGTTGCCCGAAAGGCTCTACTCTTCTTTGGTGCTCTCGCCCAAGCCCGACAAAGAAAAGCTGCAGAATATGGTTTCCGACATGCTTGCTGCCCGTGGCTTTAACGAGATCATGAATAACTCGCTTACGCGAAGTGCCTATTTCGAGACAGAAGGCTTCGAACCGGTTCATTCTGTGCAAATCCTGAACCCACTTAGCCAGGACCTGAATGTGATGCGGCAGAGCCTGCTGTTTGGCGGCCTGGAAACAGTGGCCTACAATCAGAACCGCAAGGTGGCCGATATGAAGCTGTATGAGTTTGGGAAGATATATGAAAAAGATCATGCCAAGGTTGGCTCGGCCAATGCCCTGGCTCCATTCCGTGAACGGATGCAGTTGAGCATTTTCCTTAGCGGGCTGCGACAACCCGAAACCTGGGGTGTAAAAGAAGCCCAAGTCGATTTCTTTGATCTGAAAGCCGCCGTTCATGCAGTACTTAATAGAATGGGCGCTGCCAATGAAGCGCTGCAGGTGAGCGAGGAGAGCCTCAGTCCCGTGTTTGCATTTGGATTGGTTTATTCTGTAAACCATAGGGAAGTAGCTTCCCTGGGAAAAATCAATAAAAAACTGCTTAAGGACTTCGACATCAGGCAGGATGTTTACTATGCCTTTATTGAGTGGGAAACCTTGCTTGGGCATGCTTCCAAGCAGCAACTGCTCTATGCTGAGATCAGCAAATTCCCCGAAGTGCGCCGCGACCTGGCCTTGCTTGTGGATCGCTCAGTGAAGTTCTCGCAGATCGAAAAGCTTGCCTTCCATACCGAACGCAAGCTGCTTAAAGCAGTGCGCCTGTTTGATGTGTATCAGGACGAACGCCTTGGCGAGAACAAAAAGTCATATGCCGTAAGCTTCACTCTGCTTGATGATCGCAAAACACTTACCGACAAGGAGATCGACAAGATTATGCAGAAGTTGGCCTGGAATTTTGAAAAAGAACTGGGCGCGGAAATAAGGAAATAATTGGAGTAGCCAAGCCTATTTCATTTCTTCCATAAAATTAACCAGTTTTACCAGGTCTTGCTGGTTCGAGAAGTTAATATTTTCGCTGCGAATAAAGTCACGCAGTTCGTTGCGGTACTCTGGGAAGTCGCGCAGAAGCTGCCGCTGATTATTCAGCCTTATGAGTTGTCCACTTTTTTCGATAACGAAATAATCACTATACCTGAGGGTAATGTCCATTTCCTGGCCTGAGGGGTTATCCAGAAAAATTTCACGGTTAAAATCGCCACCGCTGTTTGTAGCTATGCTTGCAGCCAGGTCGATGGCCGAGGTGTAGTCCGTGCCACCATAAGCACCCCTGCGAACAGGCATGGCCGATACCCTGATCTGACGTTTCATTAACAGCGGGAACCTTCCCTCTGACAAAACCTCAAAGTAGCCCTCTTCTCCACGGTGAATAAAAGTGGCCGATCCGATTTCCAGGTTTTTCAGGTTGTTGGTTTCTACTGCCTGAATGCCTCTGCGGGTTTGCATATGCATTTCATCAAGCAACATGCTGTAATTTAATTTGGCCTGGCTGGTGCGCCCATCTTTTGTTACAATAACCGCATCCATTAACTCTGGATAAAGAAAAACAAAAGAAGAGTCCGCTACTTTTTCAACCTGCACACGGGTGTCGGTCGACCGTATGGTTAGGGTGCGCTGTGAAAAAACCGGCAGTGAAGCGGCAATAATAAAAATGAAAAGGAGGCAACGATTACGTAACATAGCGTTTATTTTTGTGCAAAATAGTTAAAGATTTGTGAAATAAAAAGTTTTACATCAAAAAAAAGGCCAACCGAGATCCGGTCAGCCTTTTTTTGGATCATTTGATGCTTACTCCATTATATTGAGTTTTTTCACCACAATGCCATCGTTGCTCACAATACGGACAAAATAAGTGCCTGCCTGCAAATGGCGAGTGTTAAATGTGAAGCTACCGCTTATTTTGCGGTGCAGGGAAATCGTCTCGCCCAACAGATTAATCAGGAAAACGTCGGCTTGCTTATCCACTGGTAAGTCGAGCCTGAAATAATCCCTTGCAGGGTTGGGATATAGTTTTACCAAATCCATGGCGGTTTCGTCAATGTTGGTTCCGTCAGCATACAACACAATGTCAACGGTTTTATCGCCATAAACAATTTCCACTTCGCTTTCGAAGGGGAAGTAAAACTCGTGTTCAACCCTTATGGTGTAATTGCCGGGAAGAAGGTCGTCAAAATCATATCTACCGGCATCATACACATTGTTTCCAATTTGAATCACGGCATCAGTAAGTACGTTATCCCACTCGTCTATCACTGAGAAAAACATATTGAAAACCCTGGTCAAGGGAACAACAACCCTGTTTTCATCGTCTTGGGTTACGCTGAAAAACTGTCCAATAATGGGCCTGTGGTTTTCTGCCAAAGCAGTATAACGGAAAGTTCCTGGCAGCAGCTCAAAACCTGTTTCACCTTCTTCGTTGGTTAGCATATTGTGGCTTCCCACTTTAACCAGGGCTTCTTCAATGAGTTCATCAAACTGATTTTTTGCCACAAAAATTACTTCCTGCTCGTCAGCCGTGTCGTCGGCAGCAAAGGCCAACCATATATTAGGCCTGACAGCGCTGGTGCCATTAATGGTTGGCGAGGGGTTGGTGTCGCTATAGCCATAAGCAACCAGGTTGGCCGACTGTTGGGTGGAGGCGATCTGGTAAAAAGTGTTTACCCAGTCTCCGAGCAAGCCCCAGGTGATTTCAATAACCAGGTTGCTTTCTCCATCGTATTCGAAGGGTTCGATTTCCCAGGTATGCCATCCTGCAGTGGAGGGCATTTGGTAATTCTGAGCCGAGAACACCACAGTCGCATCGGTCATGTCGATGTATGCGTTGGAGGTAAAGGCAGCCTGTTCCACATGCTTAAACCTGATGTTAAAGTTTGGCAGGTTGTTGAAAGTGGTAGCAGCACGAATAATATTAAAACCAATTTCAAGTATGGTTTTCTCACCTTCGCCCAGCTCACTTGCCAGGTAAATCATTTGGCTGCGATTGGCCTTATAATAGTTGTAGAACGGGAACTGCCCCGAAGTGGCATTGCCGTTACCAAGGGTGGTTTCGGGCACCTGTCCAACGACAAGGCTTTGCTCCGATTCGAAAAAGTGGCCATCTTCGATGGAAAACAGCAGCGGAAGCATCGTGCCTTCGACCATAGCCTCGTGAGCGGTTACTGTAAAAGACACATCCAGGTATTCGCCGGCAGGGATTACCGGAAGTTCTTCTTGGTATTCAGCAACGGTGAAGTAGGGGCTCTCGGCAAAAAACTGAGTTACCGGGGCCATGGCAGGGGCTCCGCCTGTGTTGGTGTAACGAACTACCAGGTCGGCTGTTTCGCCCGGATCGAGGCGGTTGTTGCCGTTTTCGCCAGCATCATTCACGGTTAACTCTCCAATGGTAAACATGGGTGAGTATATGCGCATGGAGAAATTCGAAGACCATTCGTTCTCTTCGTCATCTGTTACATGGAGGGTAAACAGCACGCTTTGGTTGTTGGGAATCATGTCGGCCACTTTCAGGGTAAAGGCATTCTCAACACTTACATTTCCGCTTGCCTCAATTTCTCCAAAAGATTGTTCTCCCTCAATAATGGTAATATGTGGGTTTTCGGTGGTCAGCACGGCATTTGTTCCCAATGCCGGGTCAATGCCCACATTCCTGAGCGAGAGGTGCAAATGAATGGTTTCGCCGTAATCGGCCTGGTTGTTGGCGTTATGGGCTTCGTCGTTGATGGTCATATGATTAAAGATCACATACGGACCATCGGGAGGAATCACCTGGATTTCATCGTCAATATAGGTAACCTTATTGAAACCAGTGATTGCCAGGGTGAGGGTGCCAGGTTCGCTCAGCGGCTCAGAAAAGATAATGGTGGCAGTTCCGTTTTCGACGGTGGCAGTGCCCAGTATTTCGATTTCTTCTTCTATTTCGTTAAGCCTGGTAATGGCTACAGTGGCCCCATCGGCATCTTCTACCTGTACTTCAAACTCTGAGAATCCGATAAGGATTACCGGATTATAGATGGCGGTAATGGGCTGAGGAGCGGCTGTCCGCACCTGCAGGGTGGGGTCGCCAAACAGCACCCAAGTGTCGTGGGTCTGAACACCCTGAGTCCCGTGCGAGGGGATCATTTTCATGCTGCCATTAATAGAAAGACCGCCGAAGGTGCGTTTAATGTGGTCGCGCTTTTCAGCCAGTATGGTTACCATTTCGTCCTGTCCGGTCATTGGAGGTTGCCACAGCTGGTTGATGGTCGACATCATGGTGCCAATGGCGCCGGTGGGCTCACCGTTATGGGTGGCTCGCATCCAGGCCTCAGCGAAACAATAAGTGTTCACAAAGGCGCCATTCACACAGGCTACAGACCAGATAAAGGGCAACTTGTTTACGTTGGTAAGGTTGTTTACATGGGTGTTGCTGAATCCGCCCACACTCCAGCTGGTTTCAGAGCCATGGTTGCAGAAGTTTACGACAGACACACCGTTGTTGAAACCAGTTGACATTTGAGCTGCTGTGGTGTTTGTTATCCCGGGCACGTTGTTGTCGTATTCCTGATGAACCACATCGTAAGTAAAGTTAAGCAGGGTGTCGCGAATGAAGTTCATGTGCACATAGTCGGCTTCGCCTCCATTGTGGCCGCCGCCGGCACCTTCGTTGCGGGCAATACCCATGCCGGTGCTCAGCCAGGTGTCGGTTTCATTCAAATCTCTTTCGTAATGAATCATTCGCTGCACCTGTGTTTCGACATGTGCTACGTTTTCCGCTGAAAAGCGTCCCACAAAAATTTCGTTGTAAGAGTCGTTGCCTGCCAGGTAACCATAGGCATTATCGGTGTGTCCGCTCGAATTGGAAATGGTGGGTATTTGCGGCGCATCGCCTACCAGCAAAAGGTAAGAGAAGTCTTCGTTTTCGTTGTAGTAGTTCTGAACAAAAGCCTTGATGGCGGTGGCAGTTGTACCGGCTTCAGACTTGAGTACCAATTCGGTTTTTCGGCCAATGGTGCGCTTCCAGTTTACAAAGGGCTGCATGGCTTCGGCAAAATCATCAAATACAATAATCAGCATGCTGCCTTCTTCATCAATAATGTATTTGCTGGTTTCATAATATTCCATGTTGAGGAACATATGATTGTAAATCTGGCGGAATTCGCTTTCAAGGCGCGAAATATCCTTGGTGTGGGTCAGGGTATTTTCGCCGGTTTGGCCGGTACTGGTTACCTCCACCACAATATCGGTATACACCCTCAGGGTTTTGGTTACCGGGTTGTATTGAAATGGAAAAATGGTAACGGTTTGTCCGCGGAAATCGCGTATAATGAACGGGTCTTCAAGCTGTGCAAGGGTTCCTGGCCAGAATTCATTTTTCTGGTAAGGCTCGCCATAAACCAGGGGTACATCATCGGGATTTATGTCGCGGGTAAAATGCCCTTTTGAGGGGAGCACCTCCACATTCTCGAAATCCTGATATTGCGACCGGGTAACTCGTACCTGCATTTTGTCCATATCAGGAATAATAACGGATGCAAAGAGCTTGGCCAGGTCGGGGGCCCCTTTTTCGGTGATCTGAACGCTGTTTTCCAGGCTGATCAGTTGTTGAATTCCACCGGGAGTACGCACATCGGTGGCAGTAAAACCTTCGAGAGAGAAATGAATCTCTGTATTTTCAATGTTGCTTTTTACCAGGTCGATGCCTGCGGGCTGAGGTCGGGCGCTCCCCAGGCCAACCCATGTTGACTGTGCCTGGAGTTGAAGCATCAGGCTGGTCAATAATATGCAAAGGGTTAAAACAAATTTCTTCATTACTATGGTTTGCTTGGTTATAAAAAACCTACACTGGCTTTTTTTTGGGCCAGTGCAGGCATTAGAAATTACTGGAGAATAATTTTTTCGATACGGGTTTGGTCGTCAGTAACCACTTTGAGGTAGTACACACCCGATGCAAAGCCGCGCAGGTTAAACTCGAGCTGAGTTTGCCCGGTACCGGGGCTAAGCACTTCCTGGCTGATCATCTGGCCCTGGTAGTTGGTCAGGCTTGCCACGGCGCTTTTTCCAGCGGTATTGATCCTTACATGCAGCGGTCCGCGAGTGGGGTTGGGGAATACCTGAAGAGTCAGGCCTTCGTTTAAGTCGTTAATGGAGGTGCCGTCAGGGGTGAGGGTAACCTGTACTACGAGGTCTTCGTCAACAACTTCGAATGAGCCAGTGTAGTCATGGTATCCCTCACGTGAAATAACGTAATTGTAGCTTCCAGCCTGCATTGGGGGCATTTCATAGTCGCCGGGCTCGTGGTTGCTTTCTTCCACAGAAATTACCGCATCGGCTACCGTATTGCCCCAAGTATCGTCAATTTCGAATACTACACCATAGAGCGGAATGAAGTTCAGCTCTATTTCCAGGGCATCTTCTTCCACCAGCAGGGTGCCGGTGATGGGTTCCAAAATTCCGGCAGTAGCCGTATAGGTATAGGTGCCCGGCATCAGAGTAAAGCTGGTCTGCCCCTCGGTGTTGGTGTGTTTTGTGAGGGAGCCGATCTTAACCGCAGCATCTTCCAGAAGGTCATCGCCCATTTTTGCAGTGAATACCACTTCCTGTGAGTCTTCGGTTTGTTCGGCAGCAAAAGCAAGGAAAAGGTTTGGCCTGTTTCCCGAAACACCATTGTATCCGGGAGGGTTGGCCGTGTCGCTGTAGCCATAGGCAACCAGATTTTCAGGATAAGTGGTACAAGCTACACGGTAATGGGTCGAAGTCCAGTTGGAAAGCTGACCCCACACTATTTCAATGATAAGGTTGGTTTGTCCATCGTAGGTATAGTTTTGAATGTCCCACACGTGCCAGCCAGTGGCCTCGGGCATGGAGTAAGAGGCTGCAAAGAATACTTCGGTTGCGCCAGTCATATCAACAAATGAACCAGCGGGTACGCTGTTGATAGAAGTAGGTTTGATAAGAATTCTGAAGTTGGGAAGGTCGCGGTAGTTATTGGCAACCTGTATAATGTTAAACCCAAGTTCAGTAATCACTTTTTCGCCAGAGCCAAGCTCGCTGGCTTTGTAAAGCATCTGGGTGCGGTTGGCCTTGTAGTAGTTATAGAAAGGATATTGAACGGACTGCACATTGCCTGTACCCACTTCCATTTCGGGAACTTGCCCGATCACAACCATTGTTTCTGCACCGTACCAATGACCATCTTCAATTTCAATGGCCATTTCCACGAAAGTGCCCTCCATAGCCGAAGCATGAGCGACAACCTCAAAAGGAACCTCCACGGTTTGTCCGGGTGCGATGGGTGCAAGTTCAAAGATGCCTTGTGCAATGGTCAGGTAAGGCGAAGAACCTTCGAGAGAAATTATCGGCAGATTTGCAGTGGCATGGCCGTGGTTGGTCACGCTGAAGGTAAGATTTGCTGTTTCGCCCGGATCGAGGCGGTTGTTATTGTCGCCTTCGCTGTCGTCGATAGCAAAGACCGGATCTATCTCAAACACAGGAGCATTTACTGTCATTCGAAGGTTTGAAACCCATTCATCTTCCCCATCGGTAATATGAAGCTGGAAAGTAACCTTGTGCTGGTTTGGTACATTGTGGTCAACAGCGACAAGAAAAGCATTTTCTACCGTAGAGGTGTTTTCCGTTTCACCGGCCTCCATGCCAGCGAAGGTAATGGTTTGGTCGGCATTCAAAACAGTGATATAATCATCTTGGCCAAGGAGGGTAACGCTAACCTCACCCACCGGATCAGCGCCTACGTTCTTAATGGTTACATGCAGGGTGAATTCTTCGCCATAATCGGCCATTTGGTTTGCATTGGCCTGGCTGTCGTTAATTTCATAATTGTCGATAACGACAAATGGGCCTTCAAGGGCTGCAGCCGGGACATCCATTATATAAGGGATGTACTGGTGTTTGGTAACCACGATGCGCACATCGCCGCCATCGAGTATGGGTTCAATGGGTATTTCCACTTCCCCACTTGCATCAACAAAGGCGGCACCGTGCAGCACCCCATTCATCGAAATGGCCACATAGGAACCGGGCAAGGCATTAACGGTGTAAGTGTCGAGACCAATGGGTACTATGGGCATATGCGAAACCTGGTTTTCTTCCCCTTCGGTAAGATAGATGAAGGTGGAGGGGTCGCCAAATGTATGGTATGCCTGCCAGTAATACAAGGGGCTGGAATGGCTGGGGTAATTTTGAACGTCCACTTCGGTTACGGCCAGGTTTCCGACAAATTTGAGGGCGGCCACGGCCAGGTAATCCGAAACAAACGGTGCGTCATAAGCGCCAAGGGTGGTTTGTGCTGCAGTGGGCACGTATCCATTGTTATTGCCCGAAATAGGGAATGCACCAACCGACCAGTAAAAATCTTCGAACCAGTAGGTGTTTGGCACTGAGCCTATGTATGCCACGCCACCCTTATTGGCGGCGCGAACCCAGGCTTCACCAATGGATTCGGGCTGGCTGAACATGCTGCTTTGGCAGCAGTTGCCAATGGCCAATGGATATTTTCCGGCATTGGTCATATTATGCACGTCGGCCGCAGTAAGATAAGGGCCTGCCCATGAGGTGGGTGAACAGTGAGCCGTAAAGTTTATTAAGCTTACGGAAATCCTGTCATTGTCGTAGCATCCGGTATAACCTGAATTGTTATTGGGGTTGTTGGGGTCGCTGGCCACGCCATATCCCCATACGGTGTTAAATCCATGGGCTGCGTTAAAATAATTGGCCGTGCCGTATTTTACGGTTGGCTGGCCAACGGCAGGATTCCAAGAGGCATCCTGCCCGGCAATAAGAGTGACATTATTCAGGTAGGAAGGATCAGTAAATTCATACTTTTCGTAATACAGAATTTTATCCAACTGGTTTTGGAGCTCCTGCACGTTGCGGGCCGAGAGGCGCCCATAATACATCTCGGGGAAGTAGTCGCCATCAACAGAGCCATAATACAGGTCAGTTACGCCATTTGATGCGCTGCCATTGGCCGAAGCGGGCATGGTGGCGGGATCTCCGACCAGCACTATAAAGGTGGGTGCAGGATTATCGGGGGTAGCCGCATTGTATTGTGCATGGATGAAACTCTGGATGGCCGAAGCACTTGTTCCGATTTCATCGGTGTAAGCCACGGTCAGGAAGAAGCCCTGCTGGGTTTTCCAATCCAAATAGGGTTGCAAGGTTTCCTCAAACATGCGGTTGGAAACCACCACCATTTTAATGGGGTTCTTGGTCAGATCAGGGTGGTTGTCAAAAACATTCTTCAAACCGAACGGATTAAGCACCTTCCCGTACACCACATCGAAATAGGGCGAATAGGTGGAAGCTTTAATATGATTGGTCAGTGACAAATCGGAACCCGAATACTTCACTTCCACTTCAATATCGTTGAAAACCTTGATGGTTCCCTGGGCTGGGTTGTACTGAACCGGTGCCACGGTAAGGCGGGCAATGCGCATACCACGCATCACACCCAGCACCTCCACTTCGGCAAGGGGATTTTCTGTAAAAGTATTTTTTGTAAAACTTTCTGCTTTAAACTCAAAAGGTACCTGACTTGCATCAAGGTCCTTGCGCAGCGAAGGCTGCACGGGCATCAGCGGGTTGTCGATACCAAAATCGGCAAGCCGATACTCCGTGGTGGTGTAATTTAACACTTTTACTTCCACCTCTGCTCCAAAGGGAATTTCAATAAGGTGCTTGTAAGCTGGCAGCTTGGGCGTTCCGGGGTCTCCTATTGAGTAACCCTGATCGAGAAACAGTTCTGAGAAAGTACCGCGCTCGGTCTTAACATCAATGGCATTTACGCCCTGAAACTTAAAATCAACTTTTGTACGTTGAAAATCATTGGTTTTGACTTCGGCAGCGCTGGGCTCATTTCGAAAGTCGATGCGGGCAGCCTGCGCATTTACTTGCTGCCATCCAATAACCATCACAAGCAGCAAAAGGGCTTGTGCGGCTAACGAAACAGGTAAAAATCTCTTCATGATTAAAATTAAAATTGAGAAAAATAAGAATTGTGTTTGTTGGCGCGCTAAAAGTAACAAAATCGACTTAATAAACCTACTTATGGCTTTCTATATTTTTCCCACTAGCCTGTGTTTTATTGGCTTACAGGCTCCTGCCATAGAATTACTTATGGTTAATCGCAAAAATGATATTAAAAAGGGAAGGATTATTTGTTTTTTTCGAGCAGCAACGAAATGTTTCTTATCGGAAGGATGGATGCCAGCAATCCGATGCCAAACACCGTAATGCTTACCAGCACAACATCCATTGCTTTTACGGCAACGGGGTAGGAGTCGATAATAAAGGTGCCCTCGGCCTGTATACCAACTATGCCAAACCGCATTTGCAACCAGCTTACCAGTCCGCCCAATATTATTCCCGCCATTGCTCCGCCCAGGCTGATCATAATTCCTTCGGCCAGGAATATTCGCCTGATCACTTTTTGCGAGGCGCCCATGCTGTGTAGTATTTTTATGTCGCGCGACTTTTCAATCACCAGCATGGTGAGCGAGCCAACCACGTTAAAGGATGCAATAATAAGGATAAAGCTCAGGATAAGAAAAATGGCCCATTTCTCCGAGCGCATTACCTTGTAAAGAAAGTCTTGTTGCTGCAAGCGGTTTCTGACCTCGAAATTGGGGCCCACCAGCTCCTGCATCTGTCGCTGCACCCTGCTCACGTTGACCGCCGGATCAAGTCCGATCACCACTGAGGTAACTTCGTTATCATATTCGAGCAGACGTCGGGCAAGGCGCAAAGGCACCAGGATGTATTCCATGTCGAATTCCGACTGCAGCCCAAAAATGCCACTGGCAAAGTTGCTCGAGGCATTGAATGCCTGCGAGGGCTGAAGACCCGTGCTTCGGCCCCGCTTCGGCACATAAAGGTTGAGCATATGCTGAAAATCGTTGATGTTGGCTCCCAGCACGTATTCCACACCCTGCCCCAACACCAGGAAATCGGCATCGCCGTGTTCCAAAATAAACTCCCCGGCTACCAGCATACTGTCGATACCCGATATTTCAACAAAAGAGTTGTTTACTCCGCGCATGGTAACCAGGTGCTGCCGGTCGCGATAGGTAAGCAGGGCCGTTTCTTCCAGCAGCTCGCTGTAAAGCACC
The DNA here is from genome assembly GCA_019429365.1 of Bacteroidales bacterium. Lineage (GTDB taxonomy): Bacteria > Bacteroidota > Bacteroidia > Bacteroidales > UBA7960 > UBA7960. The sequence continues at coordinate 48,662 of JAHYJD010000010.1, forward strand.
ACCCCGGGAATGTTTTTCAGTTCCTCAAGCGGAATATCATCAACAGAGAAGACCTTGCCTTCGCGCAGACGGATCTCCATGTCGGGATTAAAGGCGTTAAATAACGATAGAATCAGTTTTTCAAAGCCGTTGAACACCGACAGCACCACGACCAGTGCCATAGTACCCACTGCAACCCCAATCACCGACACCATGGTGATGATGTTGATGGCATTGTGCGATTTTTTCGCAAACAAATACCGGCGGGCTATGAAAAAAGGGAATCGCATTTCAATATTCAATTCTTAAAGGCTTTTACCATCAATCCTGTGCCAGAACTATGCTTCATTCTCACATCGGCAAAGTTAAGCAGAAGAGCAAAGGGCATTACCAAAAGGTAGTAAAACGGAAGCAGGATCAGGAACAATTTTGAAACACCCAGTAATTGGATAGGATACTTCATGGAGAGCCGCCACGATATTTTTCCGGGTTTGCCATAGGTGTATTTTGCTTCCACCTTTTCAAAACCTGCTCTTTTCAGTTTTTCCTGAATTTCTTGCATGCCGTAGCCATCGCGCACGTGTTCGCCAATGAACGATTCGTCGTCATGGTTTTCTACGCCGCTGCCACCCTGGTCGCTGGGGGTGCTGATCAGCAGCATACCACCGTTTTTAAGCGAATGATAAAAATGGCTGAAAACCTGCTCATCAGGTTCAATATGCTCCATCACATCCACCGAAAGGATCAGATCAAAAGCATTTTCCTTTCGGAAAATGGTGAGGTCGCCCTCTTCAAAGCTGGTGTTTTTCAGCCCGGCTTTTTTGAAAAATTTCCGGCAGGCTTCAATTTCTTCGGTTTTTACGTCCACGCCCAGAATTTCCCAGCCCGGATTTTTCCTGGCAAGGAAATAAGAATACTGCCCGAAGCCGCTGCCAGCATCAAATACATTTATGCCCCGCAAACCCTTTTTGCTTTTGAAAAATCGGCGCAACTCCCCATGAATATGCCAGGTGCGCAGAAGCAAAATGTCGAGCAAATGATAAAATACCTTGCGGGTAAAAGTAAACCGGTTGAATAGTCTGCCAAGGGTATGCTTAATGGGGTCGTAATTCATATAGCCCTCGGGTTATTCTTTGAGCAGTCGTTCGATGTTTTCAATGTAATCGAGGCTGTCGTCAATAAAAAAGCGTAGGGCGGGGATGTGCCTGAGCTGGTTTTTTTCGCGCAATCCAAGCTGATGCCTGATTTCCTTGGTGTGGGTTTCTACTTGTTTGAGCACTTCTTTGGCGTCTTTTCCAAAAATGCTCAGATAAGTCCTGGCAATACTCAGGTCGCTGGTTACTTGCACCTTGGTAACCGTAACCATGGCACCCGGAAACCAGTCGCGCCCCTCCAACTGAAGAATCTCGCCAAGGTCTTTTTGCAACAGGCGCGAAATGCGTTTTTGTCTGTTCGATTCCATAGCTGCAAAGATAGTGAAAAACGAAGCAATGCAGGCAGATGCCGGAGTAAACCATGCGCAAATTTAAATGGATTTCAACGATTTATGTCTGGATTTTTGTGATATTTAAATTTTTAACCTATTTTTAAATGTCCTAAAACCCTATCACCTAACTTGCCAAAACCCATCACTTATGGAAACACCTGCATTTTTTTACCAGGACCCTTATCCGCTTGGGCCGGACGACACAGAATACTATAAACTCAGCAATGATTATGTTAGCTTGTCGGAGTTTGAAGGCAAGCCCATGCTGAAAATTGCCCCGGAGGCCATTTCGCTGATAACAAAGGTTGCTTTGCGCGATGCTTCATTCATGCTGCGCACCAGCCACATTAAACAAATGGCTGCCATACTCGATGATCCCGCTGCCAGCGAGAACGATAAGTACGTGGCCCTTACCATGCTGCGAAATGCAGAAATTTCTGCAAAAGGATTGCTTCCCTTTTGCCAGGATACGGGCACGGCTACTGTTTTTGCCCATAAAGGAGAGCAGGTCTACACCGGTGCCAACGATTACGAGGCCATTTCACTGGGCGTTTACCAGACCTACACCGAAGAAAATCTTCGGTATTCGCAAACGGTACCACTCGATATGTATAAGGAGAAAAATTCAGGCACCAACCTGCCTGTCCAGGTTGATATCCGTACCAGCCAAGGGATGGAGTACGATTTTCTGTTTGTAGCAAAGGGTGGCGGTTCGGCCAATAAAACGGCCCTTTACCAGGAAACCAAGGCGCTGCTCAATCCTGAAAAACTGGAAAACTACCTGGTGGAAAAATTGCGTTCGCTGGGCACGGCTGCCTGCCCGCCATATCATGTGGCCTTTGTGATTGGAGGCACTTCGGCCGAAGCCTGCCTTAAAACCGTGAAGCTGGCCAGCGCCAGGTATTATGATAAACTGCCCACCACAGGCAATGAGCATGGGCAGGCATTTCGCGATATCGAACTGGAAGAGCGGGTGCTGCAGGCGGCTTTCAAGCTGGGCATTGGTGCCCAGTTTGGCGGAAAATATTTTGCCCTCGACATCCGAATAATTCGTTTGCCCCGTCATGGAGCTTCCTGCCCCGTGGGCATGGGCGTATCGTGTGCCGCCGACCGCAATATTAAGGCAAAGATCAACAAGGATGGCCTGTGGATTGAAAAACTGGAAGATAATCCCGGACGGTTTATTCCTGAAGAGTACAGCAAAGCCGGGGAAAGCGGGGGCGTAAAAGTGGATTTGAACCAGCCCATGAAAGAAATCCTTGCCCTGCTTTCAAAGCATCAGGTGGGAACCCGCCTTTCCCTTACGGGAACCATTATTGTGGGACGCGATATTGCCCATGCCAAGCTGAAAGATCGGCTCGACCGTGGCGAAGGTCTTCCGCAATATCTGAAAGATCATCCCATTTATTATGCCGGTCCGGCCAAAACACCCAAGGGTATGCCTTCTGGCTCGTTCGGGCCCACCACTGCCGGTCGTATGGACTCATACGTCGACCTGTTTCAGCAGCATGGCGGCAGCATGATTATGATTGCCAAGGGAAACCGCAGCCAGGCTGTTACTGATGCATGCAAGAAATATGGTGGTTTCTACCTGGGCTCCATCGGAGGGCCGGCTGCAGTCCTTGCCCAGGAAAATATACGCAAAGTGGAGCTGCTCGAATATCCCGAACTGGGCATGGAAGCCATTTATCGCATCGAAGTGGAAGAATTCCCCGCATTTATCCTTGTGGACGACAAAGGAAACGACTTTTACCGCATGCTGTAAAGAGTTGAACAACTTCTAACAGCTTTCCGTTTACATTTCAAACCCAGCACAGGGCCATCCCGGATTGCTTTTCCGGGATGGTTTTTCTTTCATTAAATGAGGATAAAGAACCATGTTCAGAACAGAATATGACACCATGGGCCCTATGGAGGTGCCTGACAACAAATATTGGGGAGCCCAGACCCAGCGTTCGCTTCAGAATTTTAAAATTGGCGATGAACTGATGCCCGGGGAGGTGATCAGGGGGTTTGCCATTCTGAAAAAAGCTGCCGCACAGGTAAATGTTGAAATGGGGGTATTGCCCAAAGAACTGCTTGGGCCCATTGTGCAGGCTTGTGATGAAATTCTGGATGGTGAAATGGAGGGCCACTTCCCACTGGTGGTATGGCAAACCGGCAGCGGCACCCAAACCAACATGAACCTGAACGAGGTAATTGCAAACCGGGCCCACGAGATCATGGGCGGGAAGCTTGGCGAGCGCGAAAAGAAAGTGCACCCCAATGATCATGTAAACAAGTCACAATCTTCCAATGACACTTTCCCGGCAGCTATGCATATTGCGGCCTACACCCTGATTGTGGAGCGTACCATTCCGGCTCTGAAAAAACTGCAGCATGCCCTCGATCAGAAATCTGAAGCCTTTAATGACATTGTGAAAATTGGGCGCACACACCTTATGGATGCCACCCCGCTTACCCTGGGGCAGGAATTTTCAGGCTTCGCCTCGCAAATTGAGCATGGCATCAGGGCGTTGAAGAATACACTCGAACATTTGAGCGAACTTGCCCTTGGTGGGACTGCTGTCGGTACAGGAATTAATGCCCCAAAAGGTTTTGACAAAAAGGTGGCAGAAAAAATTGCTGAATTAACGGCCCACCCTTTTGTAACGGCACCCAATAAATTCGAGTCCCTTGCAGCCCACGATGCCATTGTGGAAACCAGTGGCGCGCTTAAAACCATTGCCGTGAGCCTGATGAAAATTGCCAACGATATTCGCTTGCTGGCTTCAGGTCCGCGCTGCGGCATTGGCGAAATCAGCCTGCCTGCCAACGAGCCCGGCAGCTCCATTATGCCCGGAAAGGTAAACCCTACTCAGCCCGAGGCCATGACCATGGTTGCCGCACAGGTTATTGGCAACGATGCCGCCATTACGGTAGGAGGGATGAGCGGACATTTTCAGCTCAATGTGTATAAACCGGTTATGATATACAACTTGCTGCAATCGGCCAGGCTTATTGCCGATGCCTGCCATTCCTTTACTGACAAGGCCGTTAAGGGTATTGAAGCCAACCAGGGCCGTATCGACGATCATCTGAAAAACTCACTGATGCTGGTTACAGCACTCAACCCACATATTGGTTACGATAATGCGGCCAAAATTGCCAAAAAGGCTTTTGAAGAAAACTTAAGTCTGAAAGAAGCTGCCATAAAACTGAAATTGGTAACCGCCATGGATTTTGACCGCTGGGTCGATCCTTCAAAAATGGTATAAAAAAAGAGGCTGTCCGGTTGGGGCAGCCACTTTTTGTTTGTCAGGGAGCTGTTAGTACTCCCACAGGTCGTGTTCGAAGTTACGTATGGATTCTTTTACCCTTTCTGCTTCCAGCAGGGCATCCAGTCCGGTATAGTATTCCTGTATGCGGCGGTCGTGTACGTTGGACTCTTTGTACACATAGCTGCTGAAAAAACGGCGCAGGAACATATCGTCGTACGACATGCGCTGGGCATCGTTATGACGGTTGAACACCTCGGAATTGGCGAGTGAAGTGCGTGCGTCAGGGTAGTAGATCCAGAAGAGCGGCTCGTCGCCCCTCGATTCACCGGTAAGGGGGTCGAGGTTTTCTCTGACAGGACAGATACCCAGTACCCTTACATCGAGCACCGAGCGCTTGCTGTCAAAGAACCATTCTTCCTTCACCCTGAAGCGCATTACATCTGCGGGGTTGAAAGAGATGGTAAGGGTGGTGTCGAACTCATCGTAGGGAGGTTCAGGCCTTTGCATGGTAACAGTCTGGGTTCTCTCGATATTTGAGAAGAGTTGCTCCGGTGTCATCGGAATGGTAAACTCATCATTATCCGGACTGTAGGCAGTCAAAGATCCTTCCCTGATTCCATCAATCAGCACCTGCATTAAGCTTCGGCGGCTGTTGGTGGGTGTAATAGGGAAGTAAAGGGGCTGATTCATTTTCTCCCTGAGATCAATGATTTGCCAAACCTGTTTCGACCAAAGCACATCGGCTTCTCTAACGAAGGGCAACGCTGCGGGTTCTTTTTCTTCGATCATCATTTTATCGTAGAACCCGTCGCGGGCATTTTCGATAACCTGACCAACGGATTGCAGGGAAAGAAACAATCCCAGCACCATAATTACTATTGCGTTTTTTGCCATGGGAATAACCTCCAAATAGTTTATTCTTGGTATTAGTTAATTGTAAAAGTAATGGGCGAGAGCGTCCGGGTCCTGCCGTCGGGGCCGGGCCTGGTGGTAATGTTTTCAAAGATTACGCGCTGCCCACGAGTTGCATTGTTAATAACCTGCAGCATCTCAGGAGAGAAAACATTGCCACTGGTATTGTAGGTTCTGAAGTCACCGGCCACTTGGGTGGCCATGTTAAAGGATGCAATTTCGAAGTTCATGTCGAAGTCGAAGTTTTCCAGCCTGGGGATAATAGCCCTGGCCAGTGCGAGTTCTTCACGCGAAATACGTCCTTCGCGGCGGCCACCTATGTAAGCCACTGGGTCGGGAACATTTCGTACCCTGAATACCATGGTACCCATGCTGCGGGAAGAGCCTTCTACAACGGCATTTACTGTAATGCGCACTTCGCTGGTTCCCGGGCTTACCCTGACGGTATAGCCTGTGCCACCCCTGGGTGTAAGTGTTGCACCAGCAGATATGGAGGGCCGAATGTTTTCGGTTGGGACACCGGGAGCGGAAATCGATACCGGGTTGTCCACGCCAACATAGAACACGTTCATTTTATCGGCCGAAACGGTTACCGAGGGTTGCTGTACCATAAAGCTGCTCTGGAACGGGTACTCCTGAGGAATACCGGCCGGGTTGGTAACCCTGATAACGCCGCTGAAAGACCTGGAGCCGGTGCCAGAAGCAGGCATGCGCAGTTTGCCAACACCACCTGAAGTGGGTATGGGCTGCCCGTTAACCAAGATGGTAGGTTCCTGTTTAGAGTCGAAAGCTGCCACAAAAATATCGGCTTCGTAGCTTTCTCCAGCCAGTACAATCTGGCTGCTGGGTACTACTCTTGCCGTAATCTGGTCAAACTTGAAGTCGTCGGCCGAGATGGCGCCATAAAGGGTATTTACCACATCAAATTCGGCGTTTCGTACTTCGGTGGTCAGTCGGGTCAGGTTGGTGGCTACGGCCACTGGAATAACCCGGTCGAACATGGATTGCTGCCAGCTAACCTCTACCGAGCTATTGGGCATAAAGAAGGGTCCTTCCAGGTCCATGCCAAGTTTTACGGCATCCTGAAGGCCATGTTCTTCCACAATCTCCTTGAGAGTAGCTTTATAGGCCGCTATTCTTTCACGGAGTTCATAGGCCCTGGTGCCACGACCACCTGGTTTCACGGGGTCCTGATTGTTGTCCTGCAACCAAAATCTGGATGAAGCACTGTAGTTATCCTTGTTTTTCAGGTCGAGCAAGTTCTGGTTTGCGGCTTGATCAATAGGAATTTTGTCGATAACTGAAATCATGGAAGCCCTGTTCTGCGAAATGAAGGTGATCAGTTCGTCAGAGAGTTCCCTTACTTTTCTGGCTTCATCGTAAAATGGTTGAACCTTGTCAGCACTGATGGCTTCCTGCATTTCAAAGTCATTCATCACTGTCTGGATTTTCTGGTCCAGGTTAAGGTTGGTCTGTTCGATCCCGTCGTCGATCAAGGGGAAAGAGTCGAGCACCTCAACCGAAACGTTGAGCGCCATCAGTGCCAGGAAAACCAGGTACATAAGGCCAATGAGCTTTTGCCTGGGTGTTTGCTTACCTTGCATAGTTCTTTATCCTTTCTTTGTTAAAAAACTTTAACAAAAGTGTTTAAATCTAACGGGGTACATTGAAATTCATTGCCGAAAGCATGTTGCCATATACGCTGTTGAGTGCGCGGATGTTGGCATTGAGCTTTTCGATCTCTTCTTTATACTGCTTGGTATTGGTGAGCGAGTCGTTGATGTTGTCCACCAGCGCGCCAACAGTCTTATTCAGTTTTTCAGTCGAATCCGACTGTGTGCCTGAAGACTGCAATTGCAGTTCGTAAGCGGCGTTGAGGGCCATCAGGTTGTTGGCGGTTTTATTAAGCTGCTCGCTATAGGTCTTGCCGCTGTTAACATTGCCTTCGAGGGCTTCAACAGCCTTGGTGAGCAATTCGGCGTTTTTGCTATAACTTTCGCCAAGCTTGTCGGTGTAGGTCGTCACATTTTTGATGCTGCTGTTGAACTGCGAGGAAACGTCCAGACTTTCTTTGGCGGTTTGGGCCGTCTTCTGGTAGGTTTCGCTAAGCTGGTTCATACTGGTAACAGCGCTCTTGAGGCTGTTGCCATACTCCTGCGACAGGCTCAGGTCGTGCTTGAGGTATTCAGCCGCATTCTTGTACGACTGGCTGAGTTCAACCACCGACTTGGAAGCGCTCTCTACATGCTGGATGTAACCATTGGTTACCACTGCAGCATTCGAAAGGTCAGCCATCTTGGCGGCATTGTCGCTAAGGTTTTGCAGGCCTTTGCTTAGGTTGCCGATCAATTCGGGTCCAATGTTGGCGTCTTCGAGCAGTTTGTCAAGGGTATTCGAAATGGTAACATTTTGGGTAATGGCCCTGCTTCCGCCATCATACTTGCGGGGTTCGGCACCTTCAATGCCTGCCAGCTCGGGGTAAACCAGGCTCCAGTCCGGCTCTTCGTGCAGGGGCTCGAATGCCGAGAAGAAGAATACAATGGCCTCAGTTACCATACCTATTACCAGCATAAGACCGGCAAAGGGGTAGTGCTGAATTTTAAACAAAGCACCAAGGATAACAATTGAGGCGCCCCATCCATATAGTCTGGACATGAAGACTTTCCATGCTTTTGTTTTTACGAATTTCATAAGGCTTTTTCTGAAAGGGTTAATAAATGAACAGAGATGGATTTACAAAGAGTTTTGGATTTTTAATATACGTTGGATGCTCCACGTCCATCGTTGCGGTCGCGTCCGGGGTAAGTCTGGATGCAGCGGAAGCCAATGTAAGATTTCGCAGTATCCTGGAATTCATAGTTACGTGTGCTCACCTGCAGGAAGAATCCCACATCTTTCCATGATCCACCGCGAATCACCTTGCGCTTGAGCGTTTCAGGATCGTCAGGTTTGGCTTCGTATTGGTAGTCGGGGTTCATGTCGTGACCAAACACGTAGAAGGATTCGTCGTAGGCGTTGCGTGTCCATTCGGCCACATTGCCGGCCATATCGTACAGGCCATAGTCGTTGGGTGGGTAGTGGCCCACGATAACAGTCTGGTATCCACCATCGTCGATGTAGTTACCTCTGAGTGGCTTGAAGTTTGCCAAGAAGCAGCCATCCTGGTTGCGGATGTATGGTCCGCCCCATGGGTAGGGGTTCAGGTCGAGGCCGCCGCGGGCAGCATACTCCCACTGTGCTTCTGAGGGTAGCGAGAAGTCCATGGCGAAAGGCCGTTCGCGGCTTGCCAGGTAGCTGTTCAGGAACTGCGTTCTCCAGATTGTGAAAGCCCTTGCCTGTAGCCAGTTGACGCCAACCACCGGGTAATGGTCGTAGGTGGGGTGCCAGAAATATTTCTGGGTCATGGGCTCGTTATAAGAATAGGTGAAGTCGTGGATCCATGCCAGGGTATCCGGGTAAACGGGTGTCTGGTATTCATAAACCAGCTCGCTGCGGGGGGTGTCGCGCTCTGAGCGGCGGGCGGCACGCGTCAGGTCGATGGTATAATACCGGTAAATCAGCTTGCGTGAGTCAATTTCGCGCCTGTTGAAGAAGCGCTCGTGCTCGGGCAGGTATAGCTCAGAGAGCACATCGCGCTCTTCTTCGCCATCCCAGCGGATACGTGCCCTCCAGTTGATCAGGGGCGGATCGAGCAAGTTGCCGAACTGGTCTTCTTCGATCAGGTGAGTCTCGTCGATGGTGGCCAGCAAACTATGGGCCAGGGAGTCGCGCACCCAGAACACAAACTGGCGGTACTGGTTGTTGGTGATCTCCGTTTCATCCATATAGAATGCGGGCATCGACATCGTTTTTGAAATGGCGTTGTGCGCATATGCAATATCCTCGTCGGAGGGCCCCATAATGAAGCTGCCCATAGGAATGAATACCATCCCGGGAGGATCGGCATAAAAGGCATCCGGTCTGTCGAGCACCCCGGTGAGGTGTCCGCGTCCTGAACGGTCACAACTGGCAAAAAGAACCGCCGCCACAGCAATAAAAATCAGTTTTTTCATGGTAACTTCAAGTTAATTGACCACTTTTTGTTATTTTGATCTATTGGTTTTATTTATTCTTTACCGGATCCATTTTAGAGAAAACGCACGTTGCGCTGTATTTCCCTGATTTTGTCAAGATCCAGGTCGAAGCAATACTGGAGCATGATTTCGTGGCTTCCGAAACTCCGGCCTCTTCTGCCCAGGGGCGAGGTGGTGAAGTCGTAGGAGTAACCCACGCTGATCTGCTCGATATTGAGTCCGAAAAGGAACACTACGGCATCTTGCAGCCTGTAACTAACGCCACCCCAGAACCGATTATTGTATGTGACCATGGCGTTTACATCGATTTGAACCGAAGCAAGGTCCGTCTTTACCAGCACCGAGGGGGTGAATTCGTAGGCTGGATTTCCCGGAAGGGAAAGGTTATAGCCTCCGGTGAGGTAAGCATGGCGCTTGAGCACGTGATTGCTTTCTCCGATCTGTCCGCTGGCTTGTCGCAACTGTGAGAAGGAAAGACCTGCCCATGACTTGCTGTCGGACTGGAAAAAACCACCAAGGGCAAAATCCACAAACATGTGGGTTTCTTCGGCAGAGCCCGTGAGGGCCGGGTCGCCATCGGTAATTGGGGTAAACTGACTGAAATCGATTCTTTTGTCGAGAAAACCTGCCTGGGCACCTATGCCCAGCTTTCCACCAACCATTTTAATGTGGTATGCATAGGAGAGTTTTACTCCTACGCTGTTTTCGTAACCCAGTTTGTCCTGCATAAAACCCAGGGCCAAACCGCCCTTAAGAAAGGGCAAGGGGGCATCCACATTGAGAAGATAGGTTTCGGGGTTCAGGCGATTGTCTTCAGCGTCTTTAAAACCAAGCCACTGCTGCCTTGCCAGGCCGGTGGCGCAAATAGCCCCGCGTAGTCCTGCATAACCTGGGTTAATGCCCATGTTGTTAAACATGTTATGGCTGAACTGCGGTTCCTGCTGCGCAAAAACTGCCGGAATGAATAAAATGAAAATGAGGGTAGCAACAAGGCCCTTAAATCTCATGGATCGGTAATTTGTCCTTTTAATTTTTGTAACGCAAAAATAGCTGGTTTATTGATAAGATGCTGAAAATTTGAAACGACTTCAGGCATATAATCGAAGGTTTTTTAAAAGTAACATTGAAATTCCTTCTAATTAAACCGTAGTGAAATTTTTCAGAGTCAACATGTCAAAGAGCTTACTGGCTAAAAATCTGTCAGAGCCAAAAATCAACCAAACAAAAATATAAGGAGCAGCAATGAATTTTATCAGTAATAATACGTGGTTATTGCAAGGGAATACTTTTGATTTTTTTCTGCTGATCACGCAATAATTGGTTTGGTAATATTATAAGGTGCAAATGTACTTAAATTTTGGCCATTGGTTGTTAGATTGTTCAGCTTAACTAAAGAAATTTCTGATACACTTGCAGCCACTTTTCAGGGATTTCGTCCTGGCAAGCTGCCTGGTATTCGCGGTATGAGCAGGGCACGAGAAATTGCCTGTCGTATTTTGTTTGGAGGCCGGCCGGGCATGGCACTTCCATCCACCAGCGGTCACTTTTTTTGCTTTTATAAAAAACGATCTCGTTTTTAAAGTCTTTGAGCGACACCACGTATTTAATGTATTCTCCCGAGTCCTTGCGCTCTCGGTCGGGCATGTCGTTCTTGCGTTGGTAAAACCCGTCGAAGAAATACCATATCATTTGTGCCACAAGGTGCGCGGTTTGCTCGCCCTGGTCAAAAGCGGGGTTTACTTCGTAAAAACCTATAGACGAAAGCTTATCGCTGAGTCCGGCATAGCGAACAATCTGGCAGGCCTCTTCGCCATAAAACCCGTTGGGAGACACATTTGCGTTGCCGGGTGCATCCGACTGCCTGATGGCCGAAATGTCGAAAGAGATTATATCGGCACTGCGCACCACGGGCTCCACCTCCTCCAGATCCTGCCGAACCACTCCGAGTCGATAAATATCGAAATAGAGTTTGTTCATTAGCTCAATGGCATCCTGATCGACAAGGTAAGTCTGGTAGCCCAGGTTGGTAAAGTTGAAAAGGTAGTTGGGCTGGTGGGTAAGGATAGTGCTAAGGTAGTTGCGGTGGTTTATATCTTCCTTGTGCTTAAGGCCCAGATCGAAGGCCGAATCGACCGAAACAATATTAATGATCTGTCCCAGGGCTTCGTACGCCATATAGTTGGCATAGGTAAGATCCTGGCTTCCGCCAATGATGATAGGGATAACTTTTTTGCGAATGAGCTCGGCAACGGCCGTTTTCACGGCAAAGTAGGTGTCGTTTACCTGGTCGCCAGCCCTGATGTTACCCAAGTCGACGATGCGCACCCTGAAAGGCCCCTGAAAAAGTTGGTAGAGATATTTGCGCACATAATCGGGAGCAAGCCCGCAGCCCTCGTTATACAAGGCGTTTCGGTCTTCCTGCACACCAATTATTGCAATGTCGGCATCCTCAATATCGGGGAAACCGCTATCGCTGGTAAAACTCTTTATTGAGTGGCCTAAAGCCAGAGGATGCTGTTTTCGCCCAGTCTGGAGCTTGCTCCTGTCAATGGGTTCAAAAAAATCAACTATTTCCATACGTACCCAAAATCACTTACTATTTACCCTTCTTGCGGGTTGTGGTTTTTTTGGTTGTACGGGTTTTTTTGGAAGAGGTTCCTTCTTTTATGATATTTAAACAGTCTTCAAGGCTTAAAGATTCAGGGTCTTTGCCTTTGGGCAGTTTGTAATTGTTTCCGCCGGCGGCCAGGTAAGCACCCCAACGGCCCCTGAGTAATTTTACGTCGGGGTTCTCAGGAAATTCCCTGATCACTTTTTGTCGGTCCTTTTCGCGTTTCTCCTCAATTAACTCAATGGCTCTGTCGGAGGTAATGATCAGGGGGTCTTCTCCCTTGGGAATTGAATAAAACTGCCCGTCGTGGCGAATATATGGGCCGAAGCGGCCGGCCGAGGCCACCATTTCCTTGCCTTCGTAATCGCCCACCGTGCGCGGAAGTTTAAACAGGTCGAGGGCATCCTCCAGGGTAATGGTTTCGAGGCTCTGGTCCTTGCGCATGCCCGAAAATAGTGGCTTTTCTTCTTCCTCAGCAGCGCCGATCTGTATCATGGGGCCAAAGCGCCCGATCTTGGCATACACCTTACGCCCGCTTTTGGGGTCTGTGCCCAGCAAGCGCTCGCCGCTGAATTTCTCGGAGGTCTTTTGGGTTTGCTCCACCTGCTGATGGAAGGGCCAATAAAAATCTTTGATAACTTTGTTCCACTGTTTCTGCCCGCTGGCAATCTCGTCAAACTCTTTTTCCACGCTGGCCGTGAAGTTGTAATCCAGAATGTCGATAAAGTATTCCATCAGAAAACTGTTGACCACAGTGCCAATGTCAGTAGGGAAAAGTTTGTTCTTTTCCTGCCCGAATGTTTCTGATTTTTTGGTTTCGGTAATCTTTCCCTTTTTCAGCAGCAGGAAATCGAAGTGGCGGGTTTCACCGTCGCGGTTTTCCTTCACCACATATTCGCGCTTCTGAATGGTGCTGATGGTGGGTGCATAGGTCGATGGGCGTCCAATACCTAACTCTTCGAGTTTTTTTACCAGGCTTGCCTCAGTGTATCTTGGCGGGTTTTTCGAAAAACGCTCTATGGCGGTCATTTCGTTCAGCGCCAGTTTTTGGCCGGTTTTCATGGGAGGGAGTATGCCTTCAACGGCTTCATCCTCCTCCTCGTCGGTCGATTCGAGATAGACCTTCAGAAAACCATCAAATTTTAGTACTTCGCCTATGGCTACCAGTTTTTCATTATTGGTTGAAACGCCAATGGTTACAGTTGTCTTCTCCAGCAATGCGTCGGCCATTTGCGAGGCCAGGGTACGCTTCCAAATGAGTTCGTACAGCCTTTGTTCAGAGGCATCAGCTCCGGCTTTCGGCACATTCATATACACTGGGCGAATGGCCTCGTGGGCCTCCTGGGCTCCCTTGCTCTTGGTGGCAAACTGCCGCACCTTTGAGTATTCTTCGCCAAAGGTTTTAGTGATCTCTTCCTTGGCCATGGCAATAGCAGTGCCCGAAAGGTTTACCGAGTCGGTACGCATATAGGTGATATTTCCCGATTCGTAAAGCTTCTGGGCCACCGTCATGGTGCGGGCCACCGAGAAACCAAGCTTTCGGCTGGCCTCCTGCTGCAGGGTGGAGGTAGTAAAGGGCGCAGCGGGCGACTTCTTGGTGGGTTTGGTTTCGACCTGCTCCACGGTAAAAATGGCATCGACACATTGCTCCAGAAAAGTCTGGGCTTCCTTTTTAGTGGAAAAACGCTTGGGCAGGTCGGCTTTAACCTGCACTTTTTGTCCGTTGTGCTCCACATCAAACAAGGCCGAAACCTTAAATGAAGCCGTGGTTTTGAACGCCTGAATCTCCTTTTCGCGTTCAACAATAAGGCGCACCGCCACCGATTGCACCCTCCCCGCCGAGAGTGCCGGTTTTACCTTGCGCCACAAAAGGGGCGAAAGTTCAAAACCTACCAGGCGGTCGAGCACGCGGCGCGCCTGCTGGGCGTTTACCAGGTTTTGGTCAATTTGGCGCGGGCTTTCAATGGCATTAAGAATAGCCTTTTTGGTTATCTCATGGAAAACAATACGCTTATAACGGCTCTCTTCCAGCTTAAGTGTTTCGGCCAAATGCCAGGAAATGGCCTCTCCCTCGCGGTCCTCGTCAGTGGCAAGCCACACAGTCTCCGCTTTATCGGCATGCTTTTTTAAGTCGCTGATTACCGTTTTTTTGTCAGCCGAAATTTCGTATAACGGATTGAAATTCTTATCTACTTCGATGCCTAAGCTTGTTTTTGGCAGGTCGCGCACATGGCCGAAACTCGACTTCACCAGGAAGTCTTTTCCGAGGAAACCCTCAATGGTTTTGGCCTTAGCCGGTGACTCTACAATGACCAGATTCTTTATCATAGTGTTGGTTTTTCGCGCCCAAAAGTAATAAAACAAATATTAAATATGAAAAAAGGCCGTTAAATTTAACAATAAAACCTTCCCTGAGAAATAGCAAAGCGACCGGTAACAGGCTGTGTGGGCCGCGCAAAGGCATTTTTCTCTTATTATTAAAGTTGAAATCGGGCGGTTTGTTTTAATCTTGCTGAAAAATCTGCAAAGAAAGCAAAAAGCAACGGGTTTTCAGGCGGCTCTTCAGTTTTTTTATTGATATCAAGGCTTATTTTGAGTAATTTTGCCATCCTTACCAAAACAGGCAGTATTTGTAACTTATTGAAAACCAAATTGTGAGCAAGAAGCTTTATATAGAAACCTATGGGTGCCAGATGAATTTTTCTGATAGTGAAATTGTGGCATCCGTTATGACCGACAATCAGTATTCGACCACGCAGGACCATAACGAAGCCGATGTGATTTTTCTGAACACCTGTTCTATTCGCGACAATGCCGAGCAGAAAGTAATGAATCGTCTTAAGCAACTTCAGCACCTTCGGAAGAAAAGGCCGGGGCTGATCATTGGTGTGTTGGGCTGCATGGCCGAGCGCATGAAAAGCTCGTTGCTCGAAGAAAAAGAGTTGGGCTTGCGGGTCGACATGGTCGTGGGTCCCGATGCCTACCGCGACCTGCCCCAGCTTATGCTCGATGCCGAAAGCGGCCACAAAGCCATAAACATTATTCTTTCGTCGGAAGAAACCTATGCCGACATTACCCCCGTGAGGTATGCCTCCAATGGGGTTTCGGCTTTTATTAGCATTATGCGGGGCTGCGAGAATTTCTGCTCTTACTGTGTGGTGCCGTTTACCCGCGGCAAAGAGCGCAGCCGCGACCCCCAAACCATATTGGGCGAAGCACGGGAGCTGTTCGAAGCGGGCTATCGTGAAATTACCCTGCTTGGGCAAAACGTGAACTCTTATCGCTGGAAAACGGAAAAAACAGGAATTGAAACAGGATTTCCTGAACTGATAGAAATGGTTGCCGGGGTTAATCCCCTGCTCAGGGTTCGGTTTGCCACCTCGCACCCCAAAGACATGTCGGACGAGCTACTCGAGGTCATTGCCCGCAATCCCAATATTTGCAAGGCCATTCACCTGCCTATGCAGTCGGGAAGCAGCAGTGTGCTCAAGCGCATGAACCGCAAATACACCAGCGAAGATTATAAAAGCCGCATCGAAGCCATTCGCCGTTTTATTCCGGGCTGTGCCATCTCCACTGATATTATCGCTGGTTTTTGCGGAGAAACTCCCGAAGAGCATCAGCAAACACTAAGTATGATGGAGTGGGTTGGCTTCGATTTTGCCTTTATGTTCAAATACTCAGAAAGGGAAGGCACCCTGGCGGCCAAAAAATATGATGACGATATTGCGGAAGAAGTAAAAACCAGCCGGCTTCAGGAAATCATCAAGTTGCAGCAGAAGCTTTCGCTGAAAAGCAATAAGAAGGATGTGGGCACAGTGGTGGAAGTGCTGGTGGAAGGCCCTTCGAAACGTTCACCCGACTTCGTTTCGGGCCGCAGCAGCCACAACAAGGTGGTGGTATTCCCCGACAGGGGATACAAACCCGGCGATTATGTAATGGTGAAAATTAACTCCTGCACGGCAGCAACCCTCCTCGGGGAAGGGATTGATGATTTAGGAATTATGATTTAGGAATTATGATTTAGGAATTATGATTTAGGAATAATGATTTTGGATTTGTCAATGCCTAAATTATTTGAAACTTTTCTGCAAGGTT
>JAHYJD010000098.1 GCA_019429365.1 Bacteroidales bacterium
CATACGAAACCCAGGGCCGCGAAGTGGCGCTGAGTATTGAGAAGAGCATCACCCTGGCCATTATCGACAACGCCTGGAAAGAGCATTTGCGTGAGATGGACGATTTGAAACAATCCGTTCAGGGCGCTGCCTACGAGCAGAAGGATCCCCTGCTTATTTACAAGTTCGAATCGTTCGAGCTTTTCAAGCGCATGATCACCAAAGTGAACAAGGACATCATTTCTTTCCTGGTAAAAGCCAGGCTTCCCATTCAAAATGCCGATCAGGTGCAGCGTGCCGCTGCGCCAGAGCGCACCGACATGAGCCGCCTGCAAACCGGCCGAAGCGACGTGCCCGGTGGCAGTCAACGCCGCAGCGAACCCGTCAGGGTTGAAAAAAAAGTTGGTCGCAACGAACCCTGCCCATGCGGTAGCGGCAAAAAATTCAAACAATGCCATGGAGCAGGTGCTTAATTTAAAACTTTGTTATGTTTGTTTCTGAAACAAAAACCAGGGTAAGATACGGCGAAACTGACCAAATGGGATTTGCCTACTACGGAAACTATGCCCTGTATTTTGAGGTGGGCAGGGCAGATGCCATGCGCAGGTTGGGAATGACCTACCGCCAGATGGAAGAAAAAGGCGTTTACATGCCCATTGCCCAAATGACAGTGAAGTACCTGCGGCCTGCACGCTACGACGACCTGCTAACCATAAGGACCATTGTAAAAGAGATCCCTACCTCACGAATGATCTTCGACTACGAGGTTTTCAACGAGGAAGGAACCCTGCTTTGTAAAGGCAATACGGTGCTGGCTTTCATAAAATACGAAAACCACCGACCCTGTCCGGCACCCGACTGGTTCCTGGAGAAACTGCTGCCTGAAATGGAAAAAAATAAACAAGCATCCAACTAAAATCCCCGACTAAAAATGGATATGGAAATTTTCCTGGGTGAAAACCAGCGTGTGGAAGCCCATTATAAAGGTTTTGTAATAGAATCTGACCAACCTTCGGCCGCAGGCGGCGATAACAGTGCCCCGGCGCCATTCGACCTTTTTCTGGCCTCGATAGGTACATGTGCAGGCTATTACGTGAAAGCTTACTGCCTGCAAAGGGATCTGCCCACCCAAGGCATACGTCTGGTGCAAAAGATGCATCGCAACCGTGAAACCCGCATGGTCAGTGCCATAGAGATCAGCATTATTGTTCCGGCTGACTTCCCTGAGCGCCACCGTGAGCAACTGATCAAAGCTGCCAATGCCTGCGCCGTGAAGAAACACATTGCCAATGCACCCGAATTTATTGTTAATACCATATCCGAATAAATCCAATGGGCAAGAAAACACTGGTACTTGGCGCCAGCCCAAATACGTCGCGCTATTCCAACAGGGCCATTAAAAAGTTGGTGTCATACGGGCATGAGGTGTATGCCATTGCCAAAAGGGCCACAACCATCGATACCGTCGAAGTGCAAACAGGGCAACCAAATTTGCAGGGAATTCACACTGTGACCCTTTACCTCAACCCCGACAACCAGGAAGAATATTTGGATTATATCATCCGGCTGAAACCCAAACGGATAATTTTTAATCCCGGCACCTGGAACCCAAAGCTTGTCAAATTGGCCAGGGATGCTAAAATTGAGATTGAGGAAGATTGCACCCTGGTGATGCTCGATATGGAATTGTTTTAGAAATAAAAAAAATAAAAAGATCAGAATAATGGATACCAAGAACCTGGGATTTGAATCAAAACTAATTCACGCCGGAGCTTTTGAAGATCAATTCGGAAGCGCAACCGTGCCCATTTACCAGACTTCTACTTTTAAGTTCAAGAGTGCCGATCATGGCGCGGCTTGCTTTGCTGGTGAGTCGGATGGTTATATTTATACCCGCATCAACAACCCCACTATCGATGCCCTCGAAAAGCTGGTGGCTGAGCTCGAAAATGGCTACCGCGCCATTGCCGTAAGCTCGGGTATGGGCGCTGTCAATACCATTTATATGGGATTGCTCAGCCAGGGCGACCACATGATCAGTTCCGCTGCTGTGTATGGGCCATCCAGGGTAGTAATGGAAAAACATTATTCGCGCTTTGGGGTGGAATCGACTTATGTGGATACCTCAAATGCCGAAAATATCCGTAAGGCCATAAGACCCAACACCAAAATGATTTTTATTGAAACCCCGGCCAATCCCACTATGGACATTACCGACCTGGCCGAAGTGGTGAAAATTGCCCGTGAGCACAACCTGATCACTGTAGCCGACAACACCTTTTGCAGCCCTTATCTGCAGCATCCGCTCGATTTTGGCTTCGATGTGGTGTTTCACAGCATCACCAAGTTCATGAATGGGCATGCCGATGTGGTGGGCGGCATTATTGTAAGTCGTGAAAAGAAGTTTGACAGCATTTTGCGTCCCATGATGATAAACATGGGCTGCAACATGGACCCGCATCAGGCGTATCTGGTTATCCGCGGCCTGAAAACCCTTTCGCTGCGCATGGATCGTTCGCAGCAGAGCGCACAAAAAATTGCGCAATACCTATCCGACCATCCAAAAATTGAGTGGGTTAAGTATCCCGGGTTAAAGAGCCACCCCCAGTATGCGCTGGCCACGAAACAAATGGCCGGACCAGGCGCCATGATCAGTTTTGAAGTTAAAGGTGGAATTAAAGCCGGTAAAATATTGATGGACAATGTAAAACTATGCTTGCTGGCCGTTTCGCTGGGCGGTGTGGAAACATTGATTCAGCACCCGGCAAGCATGACACACTCCAAGATGGCTGCTGCCGACCGATTGAGTGCCGGCATTACCGATGGACTGGTTCGTTTTTCGGTTGGCATTGAAAACGTGGAGGATATCCTGGCCGATCTGGAACAGGCACTGGGGCGCATCTGATCGCAGCATTTTTGGGTTCCGCTGCAGATTGCATGCAATAGTTTAATAATTTTACATGTTCAGGGCTGAAATATTTTAGCCAGCCCTGTTTACAACCATGCAAAGACTCCGCAGCATATTCATTGCCCTTCTTTGCCTAAGCCTGGCACAGGCTGCCTTTTCGCAAAGGGTTGGAGTGGTGCTCAGCGGTGGAGGTGCCAAAGGGGTGGCACATGTTGGCCTACTGAAGGCCCTGGAGGAGCATAACATCCCCATCGACTATATTGCCGGAACCAGCATGGGCGCCATAATTGGCGGCATGTATGCCAGCGGCTTTTCGCCCGACAGCATTGAAAAGATCGTCACCAGTGCCGAGTTCCAGTCGTGGGCCCTGGGTACCATCGATGAGGAGTATAACTTCTATTTTAAGCAACTGCCCCAAAACGCCTCATGGATCTCTCTGAAATTTACCGTGGATTCCATCTGGCAGCACCAGCTGCCCACCAGCCTGGTTTCGCCCGTGCAAATGGACTTTGCCGGGGTGCAATACCTTTCGGCCGTAAATGTGGCATCGCGCGAAAACTTCGACAGCCTCTTCATACCATTCCGCTGTGTGGCCGCCGACATTGAACGAAAGGTACCCGTGGTTTTTCGACGCGGAAAGATATATCCAGCCATCAGGGCTTCCATGACCTATCCCTTTGTTTTCAGGCCCATTCGCATCGATGGCCGCCTGCTGTTCGATGGAGGCATCTACAATAACTTTCCTGTGGATGTGATGATCGAAGACTTTAACCCCGATTACATCATTGGCAGCGTGGTGGCCCAAAACTTCCAGCCTCCAACGGAAGATAACATCCGCTCACACCTGGAGAACCTGCTTGTTTTTCAAACCGAATACAACATTTCCCCCGAAAGTGGCATATTGATCAGGCCAGATATTCCGCAAGTGAATGTTACGGACTTTTCGCAATCAAGGTCTATTCTTGATTCAGGTTATGTGGCTACCCTGCAGGTAATTGCAGAAATAAAGGAGCGGGTATCCAGGGAAGTAACCACAGCTGAACGCGAAACCAAAAGGAAGGCATTCACAGATAAAAAACCGCCGGTGGTGGTCGACCGCATTTTCCTCAGAGGAGTAAACGAGGCCCAGATGGATTATGTGTACAAGATTCTTTACGAACGAAAGCCAAAACCCATTGAAGAAATCAAGGTAGAGTATTTTAAACTGCTGGCAGAGGAACACATTGAACTTATTGTACCCACTGTTGAATTTAACCGCAACACAGGCTATTACGATTTATATCTTGATATTACCCTCGACAAAAACCTGGTGCTGCAGTTTGGGGGCAACGTGTCGAGCAGCCCGGTAAACACCACATTTCTCGAAGCCCAATACCGCCACCTGGGTTTTAAAGCCTACACCGGGGTGGCCAATGCCTTTATCGGGCGGTTTTACAACTCGGTTTACCTTATGGGAAGAATGGGCTTCCCCACCACGCTGCCTTTCTTTCTCCAGGGGAGCTATACGCTCAATAATTTCAACTTTTTCCAGACCAACACCCTGTTCTTTCAGGATCAGACACCGGCCTACCTCCGAATCAACCAGAATTTCCTGAATTTAAAAGCAGGATTTCCGGCGCGCTACACCGGAAAAATTCTGATAGGAGCCACCACCGGCATAACTCGCCACAGCTATTACCAAACCAACCAGTTTGCCCGCACCGACACTACCGACCGGACCAACTTTACTTTTTTCAGCCCTTATGTGGTTTTCGAGCGCAGCACGCTCAATCGCAAGCAGTATGCACACCAGGGCACTTTCCTTTCCATTGGCGGGCGCTTTGTTACCGGCCTGGAGCAACATACCCCGGGGACCACTTCGCCTTTATTTGCAGGCTCGCGAAAAAAACACGACTGGTGGCAAATCAGAGCCGAATATCAAAACTATTTTACCCGTACCCAGGATATCAGGCTTGGTTTACATTCAGAAATAAAGCTTTCTAATAAAAGCCTTTTCAGTAATCACACCAGCAGCCTGCTTACTGCGCCCGCCTTTGACTACGTGCCCGAAACCAGGGGCATTTTCCTGCCAAAATACCGCGCCAACAGCTTCGCGACATTGGGTTTGAAAGGAATTTATACCTTTGGCCGAAACGCCGATTTCAGGCTCGAAGGATATATTTTTCAGCCCTTCCGGGAGATAAGGAGAGGACCTGACAATGTGCCCTACCTGGGAAAAGCGCTTGAAAAGCGCTATTTCCTCCTGTCTTCCTCCCTGGTGGGAAATACCCCACTGGGCCCTGCCTCTATAACCCTGAATTACTTTCACAATTACGAAGTGCCCTTTTCAATCTCTCTTAACTTCGGGTACCTTATTTTTAACCAAGGACCCCTGCATTAATCCGTTTGCCCTTTAATGGGTTAAAAATGAACAAAAAACATTACCGACCATGTCAAAATATTTATAATTTTGTGGGCTCCCGCAAAATCGGGACAAGCTGAATACCGGAATTTTGGTTTACACACTTTTGAAGTGTTTTTAGCGAAGATTTGCTCTACAACTTTAATTAGTATTAATTTTTAATTTTTTTCTTCATGGATAAGAAGGAACAACTGGACCCCAAAGCTGAAAAACCCGTTGACCAGCAGGGGGATGAGAGTCTGAAAGCTGAAGTCTCAGCACCAACCAACGAAAAAGAAACAAACCAGGCGCCACCCGCAAAAGAATCAGAAACACCTGAACCCAAACCGGTTGAGGAAGAAGCAGTCGAAGATATTACGTCGGTGTCCGAACCTGCCGAAGAACTGGCCAAAGAGCCTGACCCGGAAAAAGAAAGTACCCCCGATGCCGAGGTGAAGGAAATTCTTGAAGAAGTAGAAGAAGCCGGAGCTGAGGCCGAAAAAAACCAGGAGGCCTTCCTGGAGGACGAAACGTCGACTGAGCCAGTCAGCGAAAAAAACCCTGAGCCCACCCAGGAGCAGGCAACTGAAAAGGAAGCTGAACCTACCGAAGAAATTTTATCTGAAGAAGAGCCTGCCCACGACATTTTAGCCGAGGAGAAGCCTGCTGATAAAGCTGCGGCTGAAGAAAAACCTGCCGAAGAAGATGTAGCTGAAGAAGTTGTGGCTGAGGAAGACCATGCTGAGGAAGTTGTGGCTGAAGAAGTTTTGGCTGAGGAAGACCATGCTGAAGAAGTTGTGGCTGAGGCTGAACCCACCGGAGAGGCAATAGAAGCAAAAGCCGCAGCTGTTGCTCCCTTATTACCTGACTCTGTAGAAGTAGAAGCAGAAGCAGAAGCAGAAGAAGAGGACGAAGAAGTAGCTGAAGAAGAAAGCGAAGGCGAAGAGGAAACCGAAGACCTCAACGAGCGTTATGGCAATATGACCCGCGAAGAGCTGGTGCTAATGCTCGAAGCTCTCGTGAAGCATGAGGACATCAATTATATAAGAAAACACATTGGTTACGTAAAAGCCGCTTTCCGTAAGCTGCTCAAAAATGAAAGCCTCGCTCACCTGGAGAAATCCATTACAACTGAAACTGAGGCTGCCGAAGACGCAGAAGCTCAGGAAAATCAGGTTACCCAGGAAACTCCAGTTGATTCGCTATCAGAGCGCTTTGATGCAGCAATGGCCATTTACAAGGAGAAAAAGTACGTATTTGACCAGGCCCTCGAAAAGCAAAAACAAGAAAACCTTGAAGCCAAAGAAGCCATCCTCGAAGAGCTGCGCAATCTGATCGAGTCGGAAGAAGAACTTAAGAAGACTTACGACCAGTTTCGCGATTTGCAGGAAAAATGGCGCGATATTGGCGCAGTGCCCCAGGGAGCCAAAAATACCCTCTGGAACAACTACCATTTCCTGGTTGAGAAATTCTTCGACAAGGTAAAGATCAACAAGGAACTGAAGGATCTGGATCTGAAGAAAAACCTGGAACTGAAAACCGAGTTGTGCGAGAAAGCTGAAGAGTTGTTGCTCGAACCTTCCATTGTAAAGTCGTTTCAGCGGCTGCAAAAGTTACATGAAGCCTGGAAGGAAACTGGTCCGGTTCCCAACGATAAAAAGGATGAAATATGGGAGCGCTTCAGGGCTGCAACCGAAAAGCTGAACAAACGCCGTCAGGAATATTACGACGGGTTACGCGATGAACAGCAAAATAACCTGGCCGCCAAGCTGGTGCTATGCGAAAAAGCCGAGCAACTGGCTGCCATCACACCCGAAACGCCCCGTCAGTGGCAAGAACAGACCAACCAGATCAATGAGCTGTTCAAAATGTGGAAAACCATTGGCTTTGCGCCAAAAAAGGTGAACAACGAAGTATGGAATCGTTTCCGCTCCGCACTTGATAGCTTCTTCCGCAACAAGAAAGACTTTTTCCAGAAGTTCAAGGACAACCAAACCGAAAACTACAACCAGAAGCTGAACCTTTGCCTGCAGGCCGAAGCCCTGAAGGAAAGTACCGATTGGCGCCGCACCACCGACGAGCTCATTGCTTTGCAACAAGAGTGGAAAAAGATTGGAACGGTGCCCAGCAAGTTTTCCGACAAAATCTGGAAACGTTTCCGGGCTGCCTGCGATGAGTTCTTTAAGAAAAAAGCGGCTTACTTCTCAAATATTGGCGAGATGCAGGAAGAAAACCTGCAAAAGAAAAAAGACATCATTGAGCAAATCAAAAATCACCCCTATACCGATGATAATGGTGAAAACCTGAAGATTATCAATGAGTATCAGCGTGAGTGGATGGATATTGGCCATGTGCCCATTAAGCAAAAGGACAAGATACAGGCCGAATATCGCAAGGTAATTGATGAGCAGTTTGAGAAGCTTGGCATCAGCAAAAAAGCCAAAAGCACCCTTTCGTTCCGCTCAAAAATTGAAAACATTAAAAATACGCCCAATGCTGACCATATCATTTACAAGGAAAGAAACTTCCTGCTGGGTAAGATCAGCACCCTGCAAAATGATATCAAAGTATGGGAAAATAACATTGGCTTCTTTGCTTCTTCCAAAAAAGCCGATATCCTTAAAAACGAGTTTGAGGATAAGATTGAAAAAGCCAGACAGGAGATCACCATACTGGAGGAAAAACTGAAAATTCTCAGAGATTCATAACAAGATGGCCGGGTTTTTGCCCGGCTTTTTTGTCTTACAAAATAAAATTTCCTTTCAAAAGTTATTCTTGTAAAATTCCCAAACTTTGAAAAAAATGAAAAGGTCTTTATTGATTTTTGCCATAATCCTGCTCACAGGCGGCGGAATGCTGCATGCCCAGTCGAGCTTCGGCCTCAAGGCGGGCATGAACTTCGCCAGTCTTTCTTCTACCGAAACAGGCGAGACTCCTGATTACACTATCGATGCCTTTTCCGATGCCTACACCGGTTTTCATGTGGGTGTTACCGGAATGTTCGTATTCAGGGGTGGTTTCTTCCAGCCTGAGCTGCTCTACACCCAAAATGGACGCGATATGCGCCTGGGGTTTACCTCGGGCGAAGAGGAAGCCGAATTCTTTGTGCACAAATACAGCCACCTGGTGTTGCCCCTGCACGCCGGAGCAAAATTCGGCGCACTGAAAATTGGCGCAGGCCCGGTTTTTTCTTTCCTAATCAACGACTGGAACGATTTGGGTGTGGATGTTGAATTTGATCAAAACCTCAACAAGTTTACCCTTGGCTATCAGCTGGGCGCCGGCCTGCAACTGGGCAACCTGATACTCGATTTCCGCTATGAGGGAAACTTCACCCAGTTTGGCGATGGCATTACCATTGGCGGTCAAACCATTGGTTTCGACACCCGGCCACAGCAGTTTATCCTGAGTCTGGGCCTGCTTTTCTAAAGTAATTATCTGAAGATAATGGCCTTGACTGGCGAGATGCGTGAAACGATCATGGAAGGCAGTATGAGCATAAGCATGCAAACTGCAAAAGTTCCGGCATTGAGCAGCAGAACATGTATCCATTCGAGGTTAATAGGCACCTGCGACACGTAATAAGAGTCCTGTGGCAGCGTAATCAGCCCAAAACGCTGTTGTACCAGACAGACCAAAATACCCGCCACATTGCCCCAGAAAAGGCCTCTGAGGATAGTAAACCCGGCATTGTACAGAAAAACCTTCCTTACCAGGCCGTTGGAGCCCCCAACCGCCTTTAATATTCCAATCATATTGGTCCGTTCGAGCACGGCGATGAGCAGCGTGGTGATCATATTGATTCCGGCCACCAAGGCCATAAGAAACAGAATTACATACACATTCATGTCGAGCAGGGCAAGCCAGTCGAATATTTGCGGATAAATATTCCTAATACTGCGGGCATTGAGGTCATATGGAATCAGGTCGTAAACCGCCTGGTTTATTTTTTCAATATCGGAAAAATTACTGACAAGGACTTCAAAGCCCCCAATCTGATCTTCGGTCCAGCGATTCAGGCGCTGTATATGCCGGATATCTCCCAGGATAAACATCTTGTCGAGCTCTTCCAGGCCTGTTTCATACACGCCTGCCACAGTAAAGCGACGAATGGCAGGTGGTTCCTGGATGAAGTAAACAAAAATAGTACTGCCGGTTTCCAGTTGAAGGCGGTTGGCAATAAATTTCGAGACGATCACTTCATCAGACCGGGCAGTGTCGGAGAGCACCATGGTTTTGCCTTCAAGCATGCGGGGTGCAAAAAACGACCAGTCGAAATCGGGTCCGATGCCTTTCATAACAATGCCATGAATATCCTCATCGGTTTTTATGATCCCGGTTTTAGTGGCAAACTCCTGCACATGCCTTATGCCGGGCAGTTCTTTCAGCGGCTCCAGGAAGTCCTGATGTCGGCTAATGGGAGTGGGCTCGTAAGAAACGTTATAATCGAAATTGGTAACCTGAATATGGGCGCCAAAACCAATGACCTTATCGCGAATCTCATTCTGGAAGCCGGTAACCACCGCCATGGCAATGATCATAACAGCCAGCCCTAGGGCAATACTGAGCACCGATATTTTCCTGATAAGCCCGGTATAGGATTTTCCTTGCTTTCCCTGACCAATCTTGCGCGCTATGAATAGGGGAGTGTTCAAGTTTTTCTTGCAAAAGTAGGCTTTTTTCAAAAAGAAAAAGGCGGAATCTCCCTAAGGAAGTATTCCGCCTGAATATTTTTTCTGACTTTTTAAAGCGAGAAAATAAGACCACTTTCGTTTGCACCAACCTTCACTACCTGGTCTTTCGTAATGCTTCCGGCCAGAATTTCTTTGGAGAGCTGGTTCAGGAGGCTTCGCTGGATTACGCGTTTTATTGGCCGCGCGCCAAACTGGGGATCAAAACCTTCGCGGGCAATCCATTCCACAGCCTCAGGGCTTACTTCGAGCTTAATGCCATTTTCATTCAGCATTTGCTGCACCCTGTTGAGTTGTAGTTCAACAATGCCCGCAATTTCTTTCCGCGTAAGCGGCCTGAACATAATGATCTCGTCCACCCGGTTGATAAACTCCGGTCTGATGGTGCGCTTCAGCAGCTGGAAAACTTCCTGGCGGGTACGGTCAATCACTTCTTCACGGTTGGCCTCGGTCAGGCCCTCCAGTTTTTCCTGAATCAGACCAGAGCCGATATTTGAGGTCATAATTATGATGGTGTTCTTAAAGTCGGCTGTTCGCCCTTTGTTATCGGTAAGACGGCCATCTTCGAGCACCTGTAGTAAAATATTGAATACATCGGGATGGGCCTTTTCGATCTCATCGAGCAACACAACAGAGTATGGCTTGCGCCTAACGGCTTCGGTGAGCTGTCCGCTTTCCTCATAGCCCACATAGCCGGGAGGAGCGCCAATGAGTCTGCTTACGGTATGTCTTTCCTGGTACTCCGACATATCAATGCGTATCATGGCATCTTCATCGTTAAAAAGGAATTCGGCCAGCGCCCTTGCAAGTTCCGTTTTACCCACCCCGGTGGTGCCCAGAAAAATAAAGGAGCCTACCGGGCGTTTTGGATCGTGCAGGCCGGCGCGGCTGCGCCTGATGGCATCAGACACGGCAGCAATGGCCTCATCCTGTCCCACCACACGCTTGTGCAACTCATCTTCGAGTTGCAGCAGCTTTTCACGCTCGCTCTG
>JAHYJD010000099.1 GCA_019429365.1 Bacteroidales bacterium
GGTTCATGAAGTTGGTTTCATCAATTTCCCAGTCGTTGAAGTCGCCAATGGCAAAAACATACTCCTTCAATGCTGGCGGATCATGCAATACAAGGGTTACGGTTGTTTCATTAATATAATTGATGCCATTAATAACCCCTTGTGGAAGTTGGGCAACAGATACCGGACCCCTGACATAGAAATAGGTAGTGGCTTCAGCGGTTTCACCATCACCGTCTTCGGCTACCAAAAGCACATCAAAGCGGCCCTGTTCGCTGGCAAGCCATGCGTAAGATAAAGAACTTTCGGTGGTGCTGGCAACCTCATCCTCATTCACAAAGAGGGTAAGTGAAACGGAATTGTTTGCTGCCCCCGAAATGGTGATGGTTTGGTTGAGCTCAAAAATGGGCTGAAGGCCAAGGGGTGAAGTTAGGGTCACTGTTAGGCCCGGCTGCACTACCTCCAAAAAAATATCAGGGCTGGTTTGCAGATAGGGTTCACTGGCCGAGCGGATCACCAGGCAAATTTCAGTGATCTGGAGGTTTCCTGGCACCCCATAAAACTCCCTGATACTAGGCTCAATAACCAGTTCGTATGTGTTGGCCCCTGTACTTATCCATTCTGGCTGGCTGGTGTTTACCCCCCAGTTTCCGATCACATATTTCCAGCGACCATTGTCTGCCGGGTTGGTGGCACCTGCAATGGTTACCCCGGTATGTGCGTATAAATTGCCGCTATGGTTTTCCAGCGGCGTGCCGGCAGCATTAAAAGTTAGCACAACCTGGTCGGTGGCGGTTGGAAGGGGCGGGTTCATGGTTACCTGCGCCTGTATGCCCTGAAGGCCAAAGACCCCAACGAATATTATTAGTATAGAGAAAAGCTGGCGTGAAAAGTTCTTCATCGTTTCTGTAAATATGTTGAAAACACTAAGGATTAAACAAGAAAGGAACACCTGATGTTTATCTCTCAGGCAATACAAAAATACCTTAAATTTGTAATATGGCAGGAAATACGTTTGGAAGCCTTTTGCGTTTAACAACTTTTGGCGAGTCGCATGGCGCGGCTATCGGCGGCATTCTCGAAGGGTTTCCCGCCGGGCTTGAAGTTGATTTTTCACTAATCGAAAAAGATATGGCGCGCCGCCGCCCCGGGCAGTCATCCATTTCGACCCCCCGCAGCGAAGCCGACCAGGTGGAGTTTCTTTCGGGCATTTTCGAAGGCCGCTCCCTGGGCACGCCCATTGCTTTTTTGATACGCAACAAAGACACCCGCTCCAAAGACTATGATGCCCTGAAGGAAGTGTATCGCCCTTCGCATGCTGATTTTTCATGGGAAAAGAAATTCGGCCATCGCGACCACCGCGGCGGCGGTCGCTCCTCGGCCCGCGAAACGGCTGCCCGCGTGGCGGGCGGTGCCCTGGCAAAAATGCTGCTGGCAAAATACCAGGTAGAGATATTAGCTTGGGTTTCGGCGGTGGGTCCGGTAGAAGCCATGGTTGATTTTAATAAAGTGGATGAAAAACAGGTGGAGGCCAATGTGGTACGCTGCCCCGATGCCGCCGCGGCAAAACGCATGATCGATTATATTGAGCAACTGAAGGCCGAAGGCGACAGCACCGGGGGTGTGATAACCTGCCTGATAAAGGGCATTCCTGCCGGACTGGGTGAGCCGGTGTTCGACAAGTTGCAGGCCGACCTGGCAAAGGCCATGCTCAGCATCAATGCTGTGAAAGGATTTGATTATGGCAGCGGTTTTGCCGCAGCAGCCATGAAGGGTTCTGAACACAACGATGCCTTTGCCACCGATGAAAAAGAACAGGTTGTC
Source organism: Bacteroidales bacterium (assembly GCA_019429365.1). GTDB lineage: Bacteria > Bacteroidota > Bacteroidia > Bacteroidales > UBA7960 > UBA7960. The sequence continues at coordinate 1,804 of JAHYJD010000099.1, forward strand.
ACCCTGACCAATCGCTCGGGAGGGATTCAGGGCGGCATCAGCAACGGACAGCCCATATACTTTCGCGTGGCTTTCAAACCCGTGGCTACCATTGGCTCAGCTCAACAGACCGTAAACAGGGACAAGGAAAATGTGACCCTTGAAGCCAAAGGCCGGCATGACCCCTGTGTGGTCCCGCGGGCCGTGCCCATTGTGGAAGCCATGGCCGCGCTCACCCTGGCCGACCACCTGCTGCGAAATAAAACCGCCCGACTTTAACTGCCTGCTTCAGGGTATTCGCTATAACTGTAAGTAACTGACATAAAGCAGTTGCACTAACGCATTAATAATTTTTAGATATGAAAAAAGCATTTAAAATTACCGGGATTGTGATCGGATCCATTTTGTTGCTCCTGATTATTCTGCCCTTTGCCTTTAAGGGAAAAATAGTGGAGCGGGTAAAAACAGAAATCAACAGGAATCTCAATGCACAGGTTGAATTCGGGACTTTTGGGCTGTCATTCATCCGTAGCTTTCCTGATGTGCTGGTTCGTGTCGACGAGCTGAAGGTCATTGGCGTGGAGCCTTTCGAAAAAGATACCCTGGCCGCCATAGGACGTACCGGCGTTACCATTGATCTGTTCAGCCTTTTCCGCGAAAGCGGCTTCGAAATAAAAAGCATATCACTCGACCGGCCCGATATTTTGCTGAAAGTGCTCGAAGACGGCACGGCCAACTGGGATATCATGAAGGAATCGGAGGACGATGAAATTACTGAAGGTGATGCCTTTGTGTTGCACCTGAAGCAAGCCCGGATAACTGGAGGAAACCTGATTTACCACGATGACGAAATCACCACCTACGTGCTGGCCGAGGATGTGAACGGGACCCTGCGCGGCGACCTGAGCCTGGATGTGACCACCATCAGCACCCGCAACGCCACCATTGGCGCATTCAGCCTGCATTACGAAAAAATGCCCATCCTTAGTAAAATAGCTGTTGATCTTACTGCCGAAATAGAGGCCAACCTGGTGGATTATATTTATACTTTTCGTGAAAATGAAGCCCTTTTCAACGAGTTGCCCGTGCGCTTTGATGGCATGATAGGCCTGCCCGAGGAAGGTATTCTGATGGATTTCACCTTTGCAGCCCTGCGGTCCGATTTCAAAGATTTTCTTTCCATTATTCCTGCCGTATATTCCAAAAATTTCAGCGACCTGAGAGCCGATGGCAGCATGGAGCTTAATGGTTTTGTTAAAGGACTTTATAGTGATGACGAAATTCCCGGTTTCAATATTAAGTTAGGGGTGAAAGATGGCATGTTCCAGTATCCCGACCTGCCTGCCTCTGTTAGCAACGTGCAGCTGAGCCTCAATGTGGACAATCCCGGCAAGGACTTTGACCTGACCGTGATTGATATGCCGCAGTTGAGGATGAACCTGGGTGGCAACCCCATCGAGGCCCGCCTCAATTTGCGCACCCCGGTGAGCGACCCGCAAATAGACGCATTAATGAAAGGACGCCTTGACCTGAGCCAGATCGGGGACTTCTATCCGCTGGAAAGCGGCACCTCCCTGCGTGGCGTCATTGACAGCGACCTTCAGGCCCGTGGACGAATGTCGTCCATCGAAAGCGGACGGTATGGAGAGTTTGATGCTAGCGGGCATTTTAACGTAAGCAATATGTTATATGCTGCCAATGACCTGCCACAAACCGTTGAAGTGAGCCGTGCCGAGTTCTTCTTGTCCCCCCAGCATTTAAGCATGCCAGTGTTTGATATGAAGCTGGGCGAAAGCGACCTGACTGCCAACGGCCGAATCGACAATATCCTGGGTTTTTTGCTCGACGACCAGTTGCTGAGTGGCTCGTTCGAAACACGCTCTTCCTTTTTTAACCTCAACCAGCTTATGGAGGAAACCCCTGAAGAAAAGGCTGATGAACCTATGGAGCTATCCGTGATCAAGGTTCCGGAAAACATTGATTTTAGCCTGCGTTCACGTTTCGATCGCCTGCTCTTTGGCCAGCTCGACATCACCAATGTGGAAGGCCTGATCAGGGTGGCCGAAAGCCGCGCTGCCCTCGAAGATGTGCGCATGTACCTGCTGGGCGGATCACTGGCGCTCAACGGCTCTTACAGTACCCTGGCCGAATTGCCGGCCATTGACTTTGGACTCGACATTTCGCAGTTCGACATTCAGCAGGCCTTTAATGCCTTCAATACCTTCCAGTTGCTGGCTCCCATTGGCCGTTACGCCCTGGGCCAGTTTTCGGCCAACCTTAGCCTGAGCAGCCTGCTCGACCAAACCCTGAGCCCGCTGCTCGAAACACTGACTGGCAACGGTAACCTGCGCTCGTCATCCATTAGCCTGCAGGGCAGCCCCGCCATGACCAAACTGTCGGACCTTACCCGCGTGGAAGCCTTCAGGCAGTTTAATATCCGCGACCTGATGCTGGCCTTTGAGTTTTCTGATGGCAAGATGGATGTGAAACCTTTTGACCTGCGCTTCGGGCAGTCGCTGGCACAGGTGAGCGGAAGCACCTTCTTCGATCAGACCATCGACTTCCTTATGAATATAGAGATGCCGCGTGCCCAGTTTGGAGGAGCCGCCAACCAGGTACTCGACAATATGGTGAGCCAGGCCGCCGCCCGTGGCCTGAATATTACGCCCGGCGAAACGGTAAACCTTGATGTGATCATTAAGGGCACCTTTACCGACCCCGAAGTTTCGTTTGGCTTGTCGGGTGTTGTGGATGATGTGGCCGGTCAGCTGCGCGACCAGGTAGAGCAGCGCATACAGGATGAGGTAGACCAGGTTCGCGACAGGGTGGAAGACCAGGTGCGCGAAGGCGTGGATGATGCAAGGCAGAAGGTGCAGGCGGAGTTGGATGCCCGCGCCGCGCAAGTCATGGAGCAGGCCAACCGTCAGGCCGATAACATTCGCCGTGAAGCCAATGCCGGGGCAGAGCGCATTCGCACAGAAGCCCGGCAGCAAGCCCAGCGCCTCGAAAATGAAGCCTCAGGACCCATTGCCATAGCCGCAGCACGCCGCGCCGGCGAAGCATTGATTCGTGAAGCCGATCAAAGAGCAAAACAGGTGGAAGATGAAGGCGAAAGAAATGCCCTGCGCATTATCAGTGAAGCACAACTGCAGGCCGATCGCATACGCTCAGGTGAAGAGGATTAATTTTTGATGAATGATGAATTATGAATGATGATTGAAAAAAATCCTAAATCATTAATCATCAATCATAAATATTTTTGAGGAACGTTTTTGCATTTACTACGTAACGGGTATGGGTTCCCAGGCCGATCTGCCCTTTTTCATCCTGTGCGGCGACCTTAAACGTAAGTTTGTTGCCTTCCACTTCTATAAGTTCTGACTGGGCTGTTACCTCCATGCCCACGGGCGTGGCTTTAATGTGCCTTATGTTCACTTCGGTTCCCACCGTTATAAAGCCATCTTCAAGGTAGGGCTTCACGCTCACATGCGCGGTGTTTTCCATTAGGCCGATCATGGCCGGGGTGGCAAATACTGCCACTATGCCTGATTTATAGGCTGCTGCGGTGTCGTTTTCGGTTACTTTTATGGTGGTTTTTCCAACAATGCCGGGTTTGAGCTGCTGTGCCATGGGAAAGGTTTTTTGCAAAAATAGGAAAATATGCAAAAAAAGAACCGCCCCAGCCCGGAGGCTGAGGCGGTCTTTCACCAAAATACAGGATGCAAATCAGGAGAAATAATTATCGGTTTTCGGCACGCTGCGGGCTTACGCCGGCAGGGCGTTTCACACAGTCGCCGGCTTCGGCCTGGGTGGTTTGTACGCTGGTGCTTCCGCAATCACCGGCAGCAGAGGTGCTTGCTGTTTGTACGGCTGTACTGCCACAATCAGCGGCGCTGCTGGCTTTTTCGGCGGTGCTGCCGCAACCGGCTGCACTGGAGGTGCTGGCCGTCTGCACGGGAGTGGCAGATGCACAACCCGCATCGGCTGTCTTTTCGGCTGCCTTGGCAGCAGTTTCGCAACAAGCTGCCTGTGCTGTGGTTTCTTTTACCACAGGCTCACTGGCGATCAGAATCAGTCCGGTTCCTGCAAAAAGAAAGAAACCGAATATACTTGCTAACAATGTTCTTTTCATAATCGTAACATTTTAAGGGGTTTGGTATTCTTATTTTTATTTAGACCAAATTTAAATAAAATATTTTTCCAAACAAACATTTTCAGAAAAAATTTCAAAAAAATATTCGCCCAATAGCAAAATACACCTTACAAAAACCACTTTTGTATCTTTCTGCATTGTATTTTAAACGATTTTTTTTCTGATGTTTTGTTTTAAAGTCTTGCAAAACAAGTGTTTGAATTTGTATTTAAAGGCTCAATCATGGTTTCCAGTTTGCAGGAAAGGCTGCCTGGCGAAAAGCATAATTTTTCAGAAAAGGACCCGTTTTCGTGGTTTTTGCGGGGTTTTCTGATAAATTTGCAGGTCTTAATGAATAAAAAAAGGATTTTCTGACCTTCTCACAGTAATATTATGACTAAAAAGAAATGGATACTGATCAGCTTAGGTGTGCTGATTGTTTTGGCGCTGTGGTATTTTTTGCGCTCCGAGCCTGTTTTGGTAGAAACCATTAAAGTGCCTGTTGAAAGGGGCGATTTTGTGGTAAGTGTCTATACCAGCGGCGAGCTGGAAGCTAAAAACTCGGAGAACATACAAGGCCCATCGGGTTTGCGTACGGTGAACCTCTGGAATGTGCAGATCGCTGAGCTGATCCCTGAAGGCACCCTGGTGCAGGAAGGCGACTGGGTTGCCACGCTCGACCGTACGGAAATCAGCAACCGCCTGAAGGATGTGGAAACCGAACTGGAAAAGCTGCAAACCATGCACACCCAAACCATGCTCGACACTACCATGGAATTGCGAAATGCCCGCAACGACCTGATCAACCTTCAGTTTGGTTTTGAAGAAGCCCAGATCACCCTGGAGCAGTCGCGCTTCGAACCGCCCGCCGCCATTCGCCAGGCCGAGATCAACATGGACAAAGCCCAGCGCTCCTATGAGCAGGCCAGAACCAATTACGACCTTCGGCTGGAGCAGGCTCGCGCCAAAATGCAGGAAGTAACAGCCTCGCTCAATCAGGTCAAACGCAGGTACGACAACCTGATCGCCGTGATCGACGAATTTGTGATCTACGCGCCCCAGGACGGAATGGTGATTTACCGGCGAAACTGGGACGGCAGCAAAATTACCGTGGGCTCACAGATAAGCACCTGGGACAATGTGGTGGCCACCCTGCCCGATTTCTCGGTGATGATGTCGCGCACCTACGTGAACGAAGTGGATATCAGCAAGGTGAAAGCCAACCAGCAAGCCGAGATGGTGGTGGATGCCTTTCCCGAAAAGAAATTTACGGGCTTTGTGACAGAAGTGGCCAATATTGGCGAGCAGCGCCCCAACCAGGATGCCCGCGTATTTGAGGTCAAGATTCAGATCAACGAGTCGGACACCATTTTGCGGCCGGCCATGACTACCAAAAATACCATTGTCACCCACGTGGAAGAGGATGTGCTGTTTGTGCCCATCGAAGCCATTCATGGCAGCAACGACCTAACCTGGGTTTATCTGCAGTCGGGCAACCGTGTGGTAAAGAAGCAGGTGAACGTTGGCATTCGCAACGAAAACCAGATCATTATTCTTGACGGACTTGAGGAAGGCGACTTGGTGCTGCTGACCATACCCGAAAAACCGGATGAGTTGCGGCTGGTGGAACTTTAAAAAATCCATGTAATGGAGTATTTCGAAAAGTATTTCTATAACCTCAACATTGCTTTCGAGGCGGTGGTGGCCAATCGCTTCCGGTCGATGCTCACCGCCTTGGGTATCATCTTTGGCGTGGCGGCCGTGATCGCCATGCTGGCCATTGGAAACGGTGCCCGCCAGGAAATCCTCGAACAGATGAAGATGGTGGGGGTTAACAACATAATAATTCGTCCGCTCTTTGCTACCGACGAGAGCCAGGACGAAACCCAGCGCGGACGATTCTCGCCTGGCCTTACCCTGGCCGATGTGGAGAGCATACGCAGCATAGTGCCCACGGTGCAAAAGGTGAGCCCCGAGGTGGAGATCAGCACCTTTGCCATGAACGATGGCATACGCAGGCCCATCAGGGTGGGGGGCGTTACGCCCGACTACTTCGATGTGTACCGCCTGAATCTGGCACAGGGCAACATGTTTACTGAAGAACATATGCGCAACGGGGCGCCGGTGGCAATCATTGGAAACAACATTCGCGGTATCTTTTTCGGTAACACCAACCCCATTGGCAAGCAGATCAAGGCCGGTACCAACTGGCTTACCGTGATCGGCGTGGTGGAAGACCGTATGGTGTCGGAAGATGCCATTGAAAACCTGGGCGTGAGCGAGTTCAACAACGTAATTTATACCCCGGTGCAAACCCTGCTGCTTCGTTTTGAAGACCGATCGGCCATAAACATTGCCCAACTGCAGCAGCAAAGCCGCAGGGGCGGAGGCCGTGGCCGTGGCAATGTGGTGGTTATTGGCGGAGTTGCTGCTTCGGCCGAGGACGAAAAAGCCCAGAACTACCATCAGCTGGATCGCGTTACGGTGCAAGTCGAAAACTCCGGGCAACTCACACCTACCGCCGAGCTGATTCAGCGCATGCTTATTCGCCGGCATTACGGTGTGGAAGATTTCGAGGTGATTGTGCCCGAGCTGCTCCTGCAGCAGGAACAGCGCACCAAGGATATTTTCAACATTGTGCTGGGGGCCATTGCCGGCATTTCGCTCATCGTGGGTGGTATTGGCATTATGAACATTATGCTGGCGTCGGTTATGGAACGTACCCGCGAGATTGGCATTCGTCTGGCCGTGGGCGCACGTAAAACCGATGTGGTGTTCCAGTTTCTTTCCGAATCAACCATTATAAGCATTGGTGGTGGTATTCTGGGTATTTTTCTGGGCATCGGACTGTCGAGGGCGATTATGCATTTTACTGATATCCTCACCATCGTTTCCCCGGAGTCCATCCTCATTTCCTTTGGGGTAGCCGCCACCGTGGGCATCCTTTTCGGCTATATGCCTGCACGTAAAGCCGCCGAAAAAGATCCGGTGAGCTCGCTCAGGTATGAGTAAAAGGCTTAGGTCAAAACTTAGATCAAGGCTTGTCAGCTTACCAGCGGATTAAGTTTTTGTTTTTGAGGATTTGAGGCTTTTTTTGGGCATTGGTAAAAGCCTGAAGGTAGTTTGGGGGTCTTTCAAAAATTTCCGAAATTTGTTTAAAACTAAAACCAAAATCCCTTTAGCTATGAAGAAATTTGCCATTGTACTTTCCGGAAGCGGTGTTTATGACGGGGCCGAAATTCACGAAGCCACGCTCAGCATGTATGCCATTAAAAAACAAGGTGCCTCTTATGATGTTTTTGCGCCTGATATTATGCAACATCATGTGGTAAATCACCTTAACGGGGAAGAAATGCCCGAAAGCCGCAATGTGCTGGTGGAGTCGGCCCGCATTGCCCGCGGAAAGATACAGCCGCTGAGTAAGTTTAATCCTTCTGAATACGACGCATTGTTGTTTCCCGGCGGCTTTGGAGCTGCCAAGAACCTGAGCACCTTTGCCTTCGATGGTCCTGACTGCAAAGTGAATGCCGATGTGGAAAAGGCTGTGAAGGGCATGCACCAGGCCGGCAAACCCATTGGGGCCTTATGCATTGCTCCTGTATTGCTGGCCAGAATCCTTGGTAAAGGCGAGCTCACCATTGGCCAGGACAAAGGCACCGCTGCGGCGGTGGAAAAAATGGGCGCCACCCATAAAAACACCCATCATGGCGAAGTGGTGCTCGACGAGGCCAACAAGCTCTTTACCACACCCTGCTATATGCTCGATGCCGACATTGCCCAGATTGGCGATGGGGCTGAGAATATCGTAAGGGCTATGCTGGAGTATTTGGGAGAATAGGGGATTGTCATTGCTTGTCCGCTAACCAGCGGATTGTCCGCTGCGTGTTGTCATTGTTGCCAAAGTCGTCGGTTTCTCAAAACTTTTTCACTGCCGACTTTATAATCTCTTCATGGTCAAAGGCAAGTTTGGGTAATTGATTAACAAAAAACCATTGAACATTGTTGGCATCGCTGCCGGCTGTGGCCAGGCTGTTTTCGTCTGCCCAGGCCACAAAAGCCACGGTGATGGTGCGGTGGCGCGGGTCGCGGTCGATGGCGCTAAAGGCTCCCAGCTGCTCAAACTGCAGGCCGCCCAGCCCGGTTTCTTCTTCTGTTTCGCGGGCCACACATTGCTCCAGGGTTTCGTCCATGTCGAGAAAACCACCCGGTAAGGCCCACATGCCCTGAAAGGGAGCCGACTGGCGCTGTATCAGCAAGATTTCTGTTTGCTCCGCCTTTCGGCGAAAAATAAGGGCATCGGCGGTAATAGCTGCCCGTGGATATTCGTAAGTAAAAGGCATGGCAGGTTTTAAAAATGCAGTTTGTGATAGTCGCTCAACTCGTGTCGCTTGCGTTTGATCACCTCTTCGGTTTTTTTGGCAATAAGGATAAAAATCTCCATCTGCTCTTCCTTAAACCATTGTAAGCTTTGCTCATCGCCCTGGGCCGCATCCGATAGCTTCACCATGAAATCGAAGCCATGCTGCTTCAGCCAGAAGTAGGCTTTCTTGTCGTCCCAAACAGCTTGGGTAAAGGCGGCATAATGCGGGTACTTATGCTTCATCAGCCAGTCGAAGGCTTCCTTATTGAGGTGAATGGCGTTGGCAATGGCCGCTAGTTCCGGGTAGCCATTTTCCATGAGCCAGTAAAGTATCTTGTGGTTTTCATCGATGGCTTCGGCGAGGGCGGCGAGTATTTTGGGCGGATAGTTTATCATGGCTTGTCAGCTTATCTTAGCAGGTACATTTTTCCCATTTCGCGGTGGAAGAAACGGCTGGCTGAAGTGGGATTCAGTTCGATGCTTTCACCGTTAATGTTCGTAATGATACGGTAGAGGTACACCCCATTGGCCAGTCGGTCGCCATAAGTGTCGGTGCCATCCCAGGCATACTGCGTAATGTTGCGACCGATGCGCAGCGGCCCCAGCTCGCTCATGTCGATCTCGCGCACCACCTTGCCGGTAATGGTCATGATCTGTATGC
>JAHYJD010000100.1 GCA_019429365.1 Bacteroidales bacterium
ATCAGCCAAAAGAACAATATTTTTGAAGGTCTGATCATTTTTATATTATTTTGAGCTAATTGACCCAAAATGGCGGATATTGATTGGTAAGGCAGCCTTCATTGGGAATATTATTCATAGCAGGCAGATGAATAATATCAACGGTTTGTTGGGTTAAGGTTGTTATGACTCGGTATGTAAGAATTGTTTCGGCGCAAGCCTCAAAAAATCCCAGGGTTAATTTATCAGGGTCGCTGATGCACTGAATATTGCCCGGTAGCTGCGCAGCTATTGGGTCGAGGATTCGTCCGGCCGAATTCAGCTGATCGTTTTTTGCCTTGTGAAAATTGTAGGATTCTTCGTTTAAAGTTAAGACCTTGTTGATAATAACCCTTACCTGATCATAGAGCAGGCTGGGTGGAAACCCCAAAAATGGGATGCCATTTGAAAGAAGCGGAACAAACCCTACTTCCTGGCTCGCTCCATCAAGATTGGAGAAGAACCCAAGATCCGTTGGCTGGAATCCGGTGATGGGTTTTTTTATCCAGCAGTTATCAACGGCTGTATCTGAAATGGGGACCCCGTATTGAACATACAGTTCTGATGCAAACCTGAATCTGGATGAATTATTGTCTGAATTTGATGTGTTAATGAATGCATAAGCCCCGGGTACATTGGTAGCGAATAGGGTATTTGATACGGATGAAGGCCTGTAAAAAACTTTTTCGCTTTTGGTGCCATAAATTGAATCAATATTCAATGGTGGCAAAATTTCCTGGGGTGATGAAGTGTATTTATGGCCATCGGGCGTCAAGATTTGAAGCGTATATTCTTTCCCTACCTCACCGATAAATCCGGCAGGGGTGTAGTAACTTCCCGGGCTTAACTCCACGAGGTTCACATTTGTGGCATCATTAGCCGAAATACTCACAATGGCCCCACTAAGCGCATTAAATACAGGTGGTTCCTGGAAACGCCAAGATAAACTGAGGCTGATCAAGTAAGGGCCAGGTTGGTTGGTGATCATACCCTGCACCACCAACAAAGGCTCCACTTTGTCAAGTTTGGCAAAATATTCTTCCTGACACCCTGAAAATATCAGTGTTATTAATATAATAATAAAAATGACAATTTTCTCAATTTTCATGATTAAAGGGTAAAGTTAAGCGTAAATGTGGGAATGGGGCGGGCAATAATATACATTTGGTAAAGCTTAAAGGTTGGGACACCCCACATGCCACCCGGATCTTTTTTGTAAAAGACAGAATGCGGGTTTTTTCTCCCATAAACGTTCATGACAGAAAAAGTGAAGCTGCTTTTTCCTCGTCCGGTAAGCCTTAAATTTTCATTAAGTGAAATGGACACATCAAGCCGGTGATAATCGGGGAGTCTGTATTTGTTGCGGTCCGAGAAATATAAAAGATAGTTGCCTTCGTAATAATAATTGAGCTCTGGCAAGGTGACAGGCCTTCCGGTATTATAATTGAATGTGGCGCCAAATCGCCACCTCCTTGAAAGGTTCAGGTTGGTATTTATCACCAGGTTGTGCGGTCGATCAAAATTGGTAGGGAAATATTGGTTTTTATTTATTTGCGATTCAGGAAATGGGCCGTCCGACCTTACTCTTGATAAAGAATAGGTGTATGATGCCCAGCCTGAGAGTCTCCCAGCGGGTTTAGAAAGTAAAAATTCAAGCCCATAGTTGTAGCCATCCACCTTAACCAAAGCAGTTTCAATATAGCGGTTCATGGCAATTTCGGAACCGCTTTTATATTCAAAAGCATTATTAATGAGTTTGTAATAAGCTTCCACCGAAAATTCAATGGTGTTCTCTCTGAAGTTTTTATAATATCCCAGGGCAAACTGATCATTGCGCAAGGGCTCCAAATACGTGTCGCTGAGTTTCCAAAGGTCGGCAGGCCCCATTAATGAAGTGTTTGAAATCAGGAAAATGTACTGATTGATTCTGGTATAGCTAAACTTTACAGAACTGTAAGCACCTGTGCTAAACCGAAATCCAATTCTCGGTTCCAGGGCCGAATAGCTTTTAATGATTGAGTTGCTGTCATAGTAAACAGAGTCGGTAATGTTCTCAAAAATTCTTGGCATTCCATCCTGGTATAAGTAAACGGTGGCTGGCCCCATGTATTGATAAAGGTTAAACCGCAAACCAATCTCCATGCTGATTCTTTCGCTTATGGAAAAGTCATCGCTCAAATGGGCTGCAAACTCCCGGGCCTGTTCGGCTGCCATTTGGTCTTCCTTAATAACCGAAACCCGGCCCAAGGGGTTGAGCTGGCCTGGGTCAATTTCGTATTTAACGGCGCTAAGTCCAAATTCAATATTATGTTGCTGATTTGGAAGATAGTTTAAACTCCATTTCGCGGTTTGATAATTTACGCCTGAATTCAACCTGAAATGCACTGTGGGGTTCAGTTCTGGCACTTCGCTGGTTTCAAACACATAATTACTTAATCCCAGGACCAGAGAAGTAGAAACCTTGGGTCCAAAAATTCGATTCCATCTCAATGAACCCAGCGTGCTTGCATAAGCATAGTTGGTTTCGCCCATGAAGCTGAATTGGTCAGCTGAATAATATCCAAAAAGGGTGATCAGGTCCTTCTGTCCAGATGAGATTTGCACCAAACCATTTAGGTCATAGAAACCTGCTGAGCTGTTATACAGATCTTCTGCGGGCATTTTTCTCAGGAATAAATTGGGATTTGAAAACCTTCCCCCGATAGCAAAACTTGCCCTTTCCTTCACTATCGGAACTTCAAGAAGCAGCCTGCTGTTAATCACTCCGATACCGCCTTTCAGCTTTCCTTCTTTGGTGTTCAGGCCATTACCTAATTTTATGTCAAGCACCGAGGCCGCTCGCTCGCCAAATCTTGCGGGCGTTCCCGACTTGATTAGACTTGCACTGCTAAGTAAATCAGGGTTTATCAATGATATTAAACCGAACATATGTGAAGGATTAAAAAGCGGAACATTTTCGATCAGAATAAGGTTTTGATCGGTACTGCTGCCCCTCACAATGAAACCAGAGCCAAATTCGCCAACGGTTTGCACTCCCGGCAACAGTGTAATGCTCCTTACAATATCCTTTTCGCCGAAACTTACAGGCAACTCTTTTATCGCTTTTGCATCGAGATACACCACTCCCATTCGCGAACTCTCTAAGTTTTCTCCTGCCCTGCGTGCCATAATGGTAACCTCGTCCAATTGAGTGCTGCTGGCAAATAGCTGAAGATTGATGCTTCCGGGGCCGAAAACACGCAATGGCTGAAATCTCTCCTCGTACCCTAGATATGATATCCTCAGGCGTATCTCACCTGCGGGGATTTCAATGGTGAATTCCCCATTTGGGTTTGTGGTTGCCCCGCGACCTGTTTCAGGTTCAAAAATTACTGCTCCAAATAAGGGCTCATCCGTGCTCCCGTCCAAAACTTTTCCGGTTACGATTGCCCTGGAATAACGCCCGAATTCATTAGGGTTGCCTACCATGATCAAGTCACCTGTGCTTGACACTGGAAGGCGGCTTTCCTGGTCAGGAATCAGGAAAATGACCCCTCTTACGGTCATTGCCTTCAGATTCTTTGCCCTGCACAATTGATCGATTGCCAATGGCAAAGGCAATTCTAAAAGGTGGCGGCTGAATTTAATGTCTTCAAACCATTCTTCATTAAAAAAGATTCGGGTGTTATGTTTTTGTTTTAGAAGAAAAATAATTTCTTTGGCTGAAAGTTCTTCAGCCTGATTGGCTCCATGCTCTTGGGCAAACGTTTTAATTTCAGGCAGGAAACAAAAAATGCAGCAAGTCAGAATAAAAAAGAAAAGCCTTGATGAAACCATTAAAAAAACTTAGTTATTTAGATTTTTTCTATTCAATCTGTTATCCGGAAAAATGATGCTTTTAGTGAGATCTTAAATTACAAAAATGTTACTATTTTGCAACTGGCAAATATCAGCAAAAATGCGGACTTCCAAGAAAATGATTTTGAAAGCCCGCATTTAACAAAATAGTTACGAAATTATCAGCCTAGTGACTGATTTTTAAAAAAAGTTTAAGTCGGAATAATTTACCCCAAACCAGGAAGAATGCACTTGAATCAATTTTCAAAACAGCAGTATACCCTAGGTTTGCAGAGAATCACTTCCTTAATTTATTGCCGGTTTTTAACATACCTGTCGAGCCATTCGATCCATTCCCAGTGCATATGCAGCACCGATTCACGGGCGGAATAGCCATGGCTTTCGTGCGGAAGCATGACCAGCCTTACCGTGGCTCCATGTCCGCGAAGCGCATCATAATAGCGCTCACTCTGAATGGGGAAGGTGCCGGAGTTGTTGTCGTCAATACCATGGATAAGCAGCATGGGGGTTTTCATCTTATCGGCATGCATAAAGGGCGACATAAGGTCGTATGTTTCGGATGCCTGCCAGTAGGTGCGTTCCTCGCCCTGGAAACCAAAGGGAGTGAGGGTGCGGTTATAGGCCCCGCTGCGGGCAACACCTGCTGCAAAAAGGTTGCTGTGCGACAAAAGGTTGGCGGTCATAAATGCGCCATAAGAGTGCCCTGAGACAGCCACGCGGTTCGGATCGGTCACGCCCATTTCAACCAGTTTGTTGATGGCCGCTTCGGCATTGGCCACAAGCTGTTCCACGAAAGTGTCGTTGGGCTCGGCATCGCCTTCGCCCACAATGGGGAAACTGGCGTTGTCGAGTACGGCATAGCCCTGTGTGGCCAGCATTACAGCCGAGCCGGCTCCCACGCGGGTGTAGGTATATGGTGAACCGCTCACCTGCCCTGCCGCATCGGCGCTCTTAAACTCACGCGGATAAGCCCACAGCATGGTTGGCAGGGGTGCATCGATTCCAGGACGGTATCCGGCGGGCAGATATAGTGTTCCCGAAAGGGGGATACCATCGGCCCGCTCGTAATGCACCAATTCCTTCTGCAGTTCGCGCAGCTTGGGCGAAGGATCGGGAAAATTGGTGATCTGCGTCATGCGGTTGCGGCGCAAGTCGCGCAAAAAGAAGTTGGGCTGCACCTCCACCGATTCGCGGCGTGTGATAACCAGACCGCGGTCGGCATCGAGCAGGCGCACCGGGTATTCGTACCAGGGTGCCTGGCTCTGCCACAGGCGTTTGGTTTGGCCCGTACGCAGGTCGTATTCGTCAACAAATGGACGGTTGCCTTGGGGTGAGGCACCTTGTCCAAACAGGTAAAGGATACGGCCCCGACGGTCGAATTGCAGCACAGAGCGGCCGTATTCATTGAGGGTGGTCTGAAAGCTGCCGGGATCGTTGTAACGGTCTTCCATCGAACGTTCCCAAAGCACGCTCATGGCCAGCGAAGGATCAGTAGGGTGGAAAGAGCTAAGCCTCATCATGCGCGTGGCACGCCAGCTCTCGGCCACCAGGGCAAAGTCGTTGCGACCCCATGTAATGCCGGCATAACGCATACGGAGTTGCAGGCTGGGAATGGGCTCACCTCCAAAAGGTGCTTCAAGATAAAAAAGCTGATCGCGGTATTCAGATTCTGCTGCGGGGTCGCCGCCATCCTGGGCTTCTACCCAGTAGAGTGAGGCAGGCTTGTCGGAGCGCCAGGTGAAACTGCGGGGGCCGGTGCGAACCGCACCAAAGCCCTGGGGCAGGTTGTCGGTGAGTGGCACTTCCGCCAAAAGGCGAACCAGGTTGCCTTCCATGTCGAGCAATTCAATTTTTTGGGGGAAGCTGCGCAGGGTCACAATGTATGAATAGGGTTTCATGATTTGGGTAACCATGAGGTAATTTCCATCAGGCGATGGGTTATATGAGAGGATTACCCCAGCTTGTCCAAATCTGCGGTTGTTGCCATCCAGGTCGACCTTAACCAATTGTGAGGTGGCGTAATAATCGAAAATGGCTTCATCGTAAACATCCTTTAGCAGGTCCTGAAAGGTGCGTACGGCTGCCCTTCGGCCAAGGCTTTCCTGCACCACGGGGCCTTCGGCCACATTGGGGCGGGTGGGAGCGGGGCCACGGCCTTCAACAATTGCCGAATAGATCAGCGTTTTGTTATCGGGCATCCAGCTGAAGGTAGTGCCAAGCACATCATTTACCACTTCGCCGGTAAGCTTTTTTGCTGTGGCGGTTTGTACATCAGCTACCCAGAGTTCTATGCCTGAGTCGGTTGTATGGGTAAAAGCCACCTTGCTTCCATCGCGCGACCAACTGGTATTGCTGATTTTGGGCGTTTTGGGCAGGCCCAGTACCGGGCGCTGGTTGCTGCCGTCGATGTTGGTAAAGGTAAGCCCTGTGCCAAAGCGTCCGCGGCTCGAGCCATTGGTGGCGGGGTTGAAGCGAATGCCTGCCAGGCGAAGCTCCGGAGCTGCCATATCTTCAATTGAGGGTAAATCGGGGTTGGTAACCAGCAGCACGGCCTCGTTACTCGGGCTTATGAGCATGCTTGGGGTGGAGGGTGCATCTACCAGTTCAATAATCTCAGCGGGAGGCAGCTGATATTGAATTTGCGAAAAACCCTGGCCGGCAAAGAACAAAAAAGCAAGGGCAAACAGGAATAAATGAACATTTTTCTTCATAGTTGTAATGTGGTTAGTTTATAATGAGCCAAAATAGTAAGATTATTTTTTTGGTGGAAGGTTTAAAGGGCGAAATTATTTGCTGCGGTCAAAGAGTGGCTTCAGCAGCCAAACCCAGGTGGTGGCAATTATAAACGAAACGAGGGTGCCCCAGGCCATCCCCATAAGGGGGAAAAGATATCCGGCAAAGAAACCGTAAATGACAATGTTGGTGCTGGCCAGCAGCATAATCTTTCCCAGGGCACGTGCGAAAGCTGGTCCGGCTGCCAGGGTAAGTATCACCATGGAAGAGAGCATCACCGCCGGGAAAGTGGCAAAGATGCCGGTCCAGAATGCCGACCCGCTGCGCCCCACCAGCACGGCACTTCCCACCACGGAACCTGCAAAGGCCGCCCTGATGAGCACCTGCCACCACTTGTAACGCTTACCGGTTTTTGGAGCCGATGGTATTTTAAGCACCCTTTCGGTCAGCAGCCAGCTGCCAATGGCTGCGGCAAAGTAAAGGGTAGTCCACCCCACACGGCCCACGCCTTGAAAAAAGGACGAAAGAATGGCCAGCCCCAGCCAGGTGGCCAGACTTCCGGCAAGTGCCCATGGAAGGCCTTTGGGTATCAGTACAATAAAGGCAAAGAGAAAAAGGGTGCTCAGGGTCATACCCAGTGGAACGGTCACCGTAGCCTCGGCGGCAAACTCCGGGCTTTGTGTAATGCCAATAAACAGCAGCGATACCAGGATAGTGCTGGGAAGGTTGCTGATCATGCCGCCCAGGCGTGAACCCAGCCGCTCCGAAAGCAGCGTAACAGTGCCGATCCACAAACCGGCAATTACAATGGACAAAAGGAGCTGTTGGATAAAAAGTGAGGACATTGAGGTAATTTTTGGTGGATAAATGTATATGGAATTTTCCAAACTTTATTTCCCGAAAGGGTTTTTTTAATCGCGGGGAATTTCTTATTTTGCAGCCCAATCCGGTTGCTATGCGGGGCACCAAATAAATTAAAATTTGCCTATTTTTCAACCATTCCATAAAGAATACAAATAACAAGAATCCTTATATCAAACCCATTTTTAGCATCATGAAAAATACGCCTATCCCTTTTGAAAAAGTACAGGAACAAGTGAAACTTATGGGCCTTGCAAGCGTGGGCAAAGCCTCCATACGCGAGATCAAGCGCCTGGTAGACAACATTGAGCATGTCACCGGCATGAAGTACATACGCATGGAAATGGGTATTCCGGGATTGCCGCCAACACAAATCGGGGTGGATGCCGAGATCGAAGCCCTTAAAAGAGGCGTGGCCGCTATTTATCCCGATATCGATGGCATCAAGCCCCTGAAGGAGGAAATTTCGCGCTTTGTAAAAATGTTTATGGATATCGATGTGGATCCACGCGGATGCATTCCTACGGTAGGTTCCATGCAGGGCAGTTTTGCTGCTTTTACTACCATTACCCGTATGTACAAGGAGAGAGATACCATCCTGTTTATTGACCCGGGTTTCCCCGTTCACAAGCAGCAGTGCCGCGTGCAGGGCATTCCTGTCGACAGTTTTGATGTGTATGAATACCGGGGAGAAAAGCTTCGCGAAAAGCTGGAAGAAAAACTGGCCAAAGGTAATATAGCCGGATTGTTGTATTCCAACCCTAACAACCCTTCCTGGATCTGTTTCACCGATACAGAGCTGCGCATTATTGGCGAGCTGGCCAACAAATACAATGTAGTGGTGATGGAAGACCTGGCCTACTTTGCCATGGATTTCCGCCAGGATTATTCAAAGCCAGGCGTGCCCCCATACCAGCCTTCGGTGGCGAAATACACTGAAAACTATATCCTTTTAATTTCCAGCTCAAAAGCTTTCAGCTATGCCGGGCAGCGCATCGGCATGATGGTGGTGAGCGACCACCTGTTCGAAACCCGGGCCGATGACCTGTGCCGCTACTATAACTCGAATAAGTTTGGCAATGCCATGATCTTCGGCACGGTATATGCCCTTAGCTCGGGTACCTCGCACTCGGCCCAGTATGCCTTGCTGGCCATTCTGAAAGCAGCCAACGACGGTGAGTTTAACTTTGTGGACGTGGTAAAGGACTATGGCGAAAAAGCAAAGGTGATGAAGAAGCTGTTTATCGACAACGGTTTCCACATTGTTTACGACATGGACGAGGATAAGCCCCTGGCCGATGGCTTCTATTTCACCATTGCCTACCCGGGCTTTTCGGGTGCCGACCTGATCGAAGAGCTGGTCTATTACGGCATCAGCGCCATATCGCTGGCCATCACCGGCAGCGAGCGCCTCGAAGGCCTGCGCGCCTGCGTATCGCTGGTCCACCGCGACCAGTTTCCCGACCTCGAATACCGGCTGAAAAGGTTTAGAGAGGACCATCCGGTAAAGTGAGAAATGAGAAGTGAGAGATGAGAGGATTTGCAGATTTGATGATTAGCGGATAAGCAGATTATCTTGCCAATTGCCAAAAGCTAACAGCTTTTTTGGGCTTCCCATTTTTTTTCGCAAATATTTGCCGTGATTGATGTTTTAACTATCTTTGCACTCTCAAAAAACGATCTTTCTAATTTTGTGAATAAAAAGTAACAGAAAGATTCAGCACAGAGCACGGAGAGGTGGGTGAGTGGCTGAAACCAGCAGTTTGCTAAACTGCCGTAGGGGTAACCCTACCGGGGGTTCGAATCCCCCTCTCTCCGCTTTTTTTCACCATATTTTCGGGGTGTAGTCCCGAAAAAAGATCGGGATAAACTCCGCCCGGTAACGCGTCCCGATAGTGATCGGGAAGGTCGGTTGGTTCTTTAAATATTAAAATTTCGGGGTGTAGTCCCGAAAAAAGATCGGGATAAACTCCGCCCGGTATCGCGTCCCGATAAGGATCGGGAATGTCGGTTGGTTCTTTAAATATTAAAATTTCGGGGTGTAGTCCCGAAAAAAGATCGGGATAAACTCCGCCCGGTATCGCGTCCCGATAGGGATCGGGAAGGTCGGTTGGTTCTTTAAATATTAAAATTTCGGGGTGTAGCGTAGCCCGGTATCGCGCCTGCTTTGGGAGCAGGAGGTCGTAGGTTCGAATCCTGCCACCCCGACAGAAAAGGTCAAAGAATTATCTTTGGCCTTTTTTTATTATCTTTCCCCACATTAATCAAGTAAAATCCTTCGCTTTTCTTTACCAGAAAATCTCAACCCATGTCGAACATTGATTTGATCATTGAAGAAAGAGCCGCAGATATCGGCAATTTTATGGTGGGGCGGCTGTTGCCCTTTCGTCAGAAAAGGTCGGTGGGGCCTTTTGTTTTTGTGGACCATATGGGACCTGCCAGCATGAATGAGCAGCAAAACCTGGATGTGTTGCCCCACCCGCATATTGGGCTTTCTACCCTTAATTATTTGTTTGATGGGGCGATTATGCATCGCGACAGCATGGGTTTTGAGATGGAGATCCAACCCGGTGCAGTAAACTGGATGACCGCCGGCAAAGGGGTGGTGCATTCGGAAAGGACGCCTGCGCGCTTGCGTGCTGCCAGCAAAACTTTGCATGGCATGCAAATTTGGGTGGCTTTGCCATTGGAACTGGAAGAAACCGAACCCAGTTTTGCCCATGTGGAAGCAAGCGAAATTCCGCAATGGAAGCACAATGGCGTTGAGATAAAACTAATAGCAGGAGAAGCTTTTGGCAAGAAATCGCCCGTGCCGGTGCACAGCAAATTGTTTTTTATTGAAGTAAAAAGCATCAGCCCGCAAAAAATCAGTCTTGGGAAGGATTTATATGGCGAAAGCGCCCTGTACATCTTGCAGGGCAAGGTGAAATTGGAGGGCAATACCTTTGGGCCGGGGCAACTCCTGGTGGCCCGCAACAGCAAACTCTGCGAATTTGAAATGACAGCCAACACTACCGTGTATGTTTTTGGAGGGGAACCATTTCCCGAACCACGATATATTGACTGGAACTTTGTTTCCTCAAGCAAAGATCGGCTGAAGCAAGCCCGCGAAGACTGGATACATAAGCGCTTCCCCGAAGTACAAGGGGAGACGGGGTTTGTGCCCTATCCCGGACAAAAGCTTTAACAGCCAATGCTTTAACCGTTCACATTGTTAACAAAACCAAAAATACATATAGTTAAATATAAAGAATTATCTTTGTAAAAAACTAAATACTTTAAACCATTAGACATGAAAAAAACAACCTTATTTGCTTTGGCAGGAATACTGTCAGGTATCATCCTAACCGGGATTATTATTTTCCTTTCGGCACAATCGGTTATGCTTAAAGAGGAGCAAAGCAAGTATGATTTTGAGCAGTCGGTGCAGG
>JAHYJD010000101.1 GCA_019429365.1 Bacteroidales bacterium
CCCAATTGGCTGAATCTGGCCGTTGGCCATGGTGCAACGGGCATGCTGGGCAGCCGTTCAAACCCACCCTATTACAATGGCCAAGCATTGCCCCAGTTGGTGCGCCACCGCCAATGGTACCTGGCACCCGACATCGACTTCAGCCGCATTCCGGTACAAAATCCTTTTCTGAAAACCTTGCTCAACGGGCTCAATTTTATTAAAATGCCTGCACCTGCCCTGGAATATAACAGTGAGCAGGGCCTGCGCTTCCATTGGCTGTTTTTCTAATAACTTCGCATTTTTTTGCGCATATCCATTTTGATGTTGAACGCATTTGGATATTTTTTTACTTTTAGCCTACTCAAAACCAATATCTCATGAAGAAATATTTTTCCCTTTGTATTGTTGCGCTTTTGCTGATCCCGGCAACCGCCACAAAACTCCCGGCTCAGCCACCGCAAGCCATTACCAGTCCTGAAACGTTTTTCGGGTTCAAGCCCGGAACCGACCAGAAAATGTTTACTTATGCCCGGATGATGGATTATCTGAAGCTGCTCGAACAGGAGTCGGAAATGATCCGGGTGCTGCAAGTGGGCGAAACGGAACTGGGCAAGCCCATGTACCTTGTTTTTATCTCTTCGGCCGAAAACCTCAGGCAACTGGAGGCCCTCAAGGAAATTAACCGCCACCTGGCCCTCGACTCCGCCATCCCCGAAAGGGAAAGAGAAGCTATGATACGCGACGGCAAAGCCTTTGTGATGGCCACCATGTCGATGCACTCGAACGAAACCGGGCCGGCCCAGGCTGCTCCGCTCATTGCCTACAACCTGGTTGCGGGCGTGGAGCCAGGTATGACCGAACACCTGAACGAGGTGGTGTTTATGATGGTGCCCAGCCACAATCCGGATGGGCAGGATATGATTGTGAACCATTACAACCAATACCTGGGTACGGAATATGAAGGCAGCAGCCAGCCTGGCGTGTACCATAAATATGTTGGCCATAACATAAACCGCGACTTTATTACCCTTAGCATGAAGGAAAACCAGGCGGTGGCCGACATTTACAACCTCGACTGGCACCCCCATGTGCTGGTTGAAAAGCACCAGATGGGCATGACCGGCGTGCGCTACTTTGTGCCGCCAAACCATGACCCCATTGCCGAAAACATTGATGAAACCCTGTGGAACTGGAGCTGGGTGTTTGGCTCGAACATGTCGCGCGACATGACCGCCAAAGGCCTTACGGGCATCAGCCAGCAATATATTTTCGACAATTACTGGCCGGGATCGACCGAAACCAGCCTGTGGAAAAATGTGATCAGCCTGCTAACCGAGGCCGCCAGTGTGCAACTCGCCACGCCGGTTTATGTGGAGCCCAATGAACTGCAGGTGGGCGGAAAGGGCCTTTCCGATTACAAAAAAAGCATCAATATGCCCATACCCTGGCCGGGAGGCTGGTGGCGACTGGGCGACATTGTGGAATACGAGGTGGAATCGACCTACTCGCTCATCCGCACGGCTTCGCGCCAAAAAAACGAGATACTTACCAGCCGCAACGACTTGGTGCGCAAAGAGGTAGAACGCGGACGCAACGAAGCGCCCTTCTTCTATATTATGCCGGCACAGCAACATGATGCCGGTGAACTTTATGCCATGCTGCAATTGCTCGACCGCCACGGCGTGAAGCTTTACCGCATGAAGCAGGACGCCACCCTGGAAGGACGCATCTTCAAAACCGGTGATTATGTGATTCCGCTGTCTCAGCCTTTTCGCCCATTTATCAAAGAAGTGATGGAAAGCCAACAGTTCCCGGTGCGCAGGTACTCGCCCGGTGGCGAAATGATTAGGCCTTACGATATTACTTCCTGGTCGCTGCCCCTGCATCGCGGCATCACCTCCTTCGAAATAACACAGAAGCAACCCCAGTTGGAGGCACAGCTCGAGCTGCTGAGCACGGAAAACCTGAAGCCTCAAAAAACCATGGGCGAAGGCGACTACCAGGTATTCAGCGCCAACAATAACGAGAGTTACAGCGCCGCCTTCAAAGCCATGGCCGCCGGCCTTGAAGTTTTCCGCAGCAGCCGAGAGATTTCATTTGCCGGGCATACCTTCCCTGCGGGGAGTTTCATGGTGAGGACCACCAACCGCAGCACCATGCAGGAAATCTTTGACGACTTGCTGCTGGCCCCTGTGGCCCTGCAAAGCCAGCCCGAAGGCTTTTCCAAAATTGCGCTTCCGCGGATAGCCCTGGTGGAGACCTGGCTGCACGACATGGATGCCGGCTGGGCACGTTTCCTGTTCGATACCTACGGCATACCCTACACCGTGGTGCGTCCCTCGGAGGTAGCCGGGCTGAACCTGCAACAGCGCTTCGAGGTGATCGTTTTTCCCGACATGGGCAAAGATCAGCTGATGCAAGGCACCCAGCAGCGCGGCGAGCAGTATTTCATTCCCTTTTACCCACGCGAATACGTGAAAGGCATGGGCAAGGAAGGCTGGCAAAACGTGCTGGATTTCATTCAGAACGGTGGCAAGATTTTGTCGTGGGGTCGCTCTGTGGATCTTTTCACGGGCACCATGGAACCCAAAGCCCCGGCCGAGTCTTTCCGTTTACCGGTAAACAATGTAGCCCAGCGCCTTGGCGGGCAGGGCCTGAACATACCTGGTTCGCTGCTCAAAATCAATCTGTTGCCAAGCCATCCGCTTACCTATGGCATGCCAGCGAACATAGGGGTGTTTCACCGCTCCAATCCCGTGCTGCAAACCAGCATCCCCCAATTCGATATGGACCGCCGCGTGATCGGGTCATTCCCTGAAGGCGAACTACTGATGAGCGGCTTTGCCGAAAAGGCTGAACTGCTCGAAAAAACACCGGCCATGGTGTGGCTCAGGAAGGGGAAGGGCCAGATTGTACTGTATTCCTTTACGCCAAACTTCCGCGGCTCAACGCCAGTGGCAAATAAGCTGATATTTAACGCCCTGCTGCTGGAATAGGAAAAAAGTTTAGGTTTAAGCTTAAAAGTTTGGAGTTTGGGGCGTGTCCGCTAACCAGCGGATTTAAAATTCAAAGTTTGGGGTTTGGAGTTCAACGTTCAGGGTCTTAACTCCCTCTTTAGGGAGTAGCGTGCCCTGACCCAGGCGGGAGGGGAAGTCCTTGATTACGATTGCAAATTAGTTTTAGTGAGCTTGCGAAAAGCTCGGTTAACGATTTAAGATAGGAAAGCACTCGATTTTTTGGCAAAAAAAAACCGCCTCAGTGGGCGGTTTTTTTTATCTTCTTAATTTATTAATTCAGTGGTTCGACTGAAGCAATCTCGTCATTGTTGAGTTTAACTGTCCACTCACCTGTAATTTCATCCCCTTGATTATCAGAATTCCAATAAATAACTATTGAGATTTCTTCACAAGCTTCAAATTCGCCTTCTACAGTAATTATCCTGTTTGAACTTCCGCCTGGAGTTCTTTGATTTACGTCTCCATTGGAGGCGAAAACCAAAGCATCTGCACCAGTGAAATTTGTTAAGCCTCCCTGAATTTCATAAACTCCATCTTCTTCAGGTAAAAAAGTGTAAATTGCTTTTCTGTTAAAAATTTCTTCTTCAACTTCAAATTCACCAACAAAGCCTTCTCCTTTGAAGTCAAGTTCGCAGCCATCTTCGCAGATTCCGATAAGAGCGTATGAAAATTCCTCGGTTAAAGCATTTTGACCATCAAAGATTGTTTCAATAAAAGATATCAAAACCTCGTCGCCACCCTTCCAGTTTACCGGAAGATTGAATTCAAAAGTCAGGATTTCACCTTGCGTTGAACTAAATGTTTTATTCTGGGTAGTTTCTTCAAAACCAACCGACACTGTCGATTTTACTCCAGCAGTTGCGGGAGTTCTTAAATAAGATAATTTAATGATAAACAAACTTTCAGTATTGTAGGCAGAATAACTGATGCTTTTGGAGTTTCCTCCAATGGAGCCTACAACCGAACTTTCTAATACCACATAATTATCTAATTCCGGATCAATACAATAATTCTCCCAAGCATCATCTGAATAGGGAGGTGCCACTTCTTGGAAAGCAAAAATCTCAAGTGAGTTTTCATAAGGAAGCATTTCATCTTTCTGGCAGGCGTTGAATACAACGGCGAGGGCCAGGATCATTGTAACAAAGTAAAATTTTTTCATAGTAGTTTTTTTAAAGGGTTAATTAACATTAAGTTTGTTTGTCGGACATCGACGAGACAAATTTGCATGCATTTTTTCCTAGAACCTATACGTAGTTATCCATATTTTTTAGTTAGTAAAAACACTTACAAAAACCAAGAAACACGGAAGACCGTAAAACTTTAAATCACTAGATATTAATTGTTTATATTATTAACTTTTTTAAAAAAACAAATAATGCGAACGCTTTATATGCGAAATGATTTTTCCTGAAATAGATAAATGATTAAAAAAGAAGGATAAAAGGCCTTTATAAAAGGCTGAAAAAATAGAATAAGTAATAATATTTATCCCGGAAGCGAAAAGTCGAAAAAAAAGAGGCTGACAATTTTGCAAGCCTCTGTAAAAAAAACGAGTTTCTTTCTTTGATTATGGTCGTCTAAAGAAAGAAAAAATGAAAAGCAGCAACCAGGCACCTCCCACCGAAATGAGGATCAGATAAGCAAGACCTCCGCCGCCAATGCCAAGTTTACCTGCCAGCCAGCCGCCAAAAAAGCCGCCAACGATACCTACAATAATGTTTCCAATAAGGCCAAAACCTCCGCCTTTCCAGATAAGGCCTGCCAGCCAACCACTCACAGCACCAATTAACAAGAAAAAGATAATGTTCATGGCAATCTTATTTAGTTAAACAATAGGTAAATATACAAAATATATGATAGAGAACCAATTTTGGCTTTTGTCCTGGCCTTCCTTTACTCAGGTTTTCTTACCTTAGTGCTGTTTCTGGAAATTCACAATTTTAAAAAGTATGATTAAAAAATCGTTTCA
The DNA here is from genome assembly GCA_019429365.1 of Bacteroidales bacterium. Classification (GTDB taxonomy): domain Bacteria; phylum Bacteroidota; class Bacteroidia; order Bacteroidales; family UBA7960; genus UBA7960. The sequence continues at coordinate 4,972 of JAHYJD010000101.1, forward strand.
ACCTGCAGTATGGCTTCTAAGCCTACTTTTCCTGCTGCTTACCTTCAACTCATGCAATAAAACCGAACCGCCAGCAGAAGAAGATACTTTTACCCAATACGGCACTCCATTTGCGGGCATACCCGCCAATGAAGATATTGTAATGTACGAGGTGAACCTGCGGGCTTTCAGCCCCGGCGGCGATTTGCAGGGCGTAATCGATGGCCTGGATCACATCCGCTCGCTGGGCGTGAACGTGGTGTGGCTCATGCCCATCCATCCCATTGGAGAGATAAACTCGGTTAATTCGCCTTATTCTGTAAAGGATTACATGGCAGTGAGCCCCGAGTACGGCACCCTTGACGACCTGCGCAGGCTTACCGACGCGGCCCATGCAAGGGACATGGCCGTGATCATGGACTGGGTGGCCAACCACACTTCCTGGGATCATGAATGGATAAGTAATCCCGGATGGTACACCACCGACAATAACGGCAACATAGTTCATCCGCCAGGTACAAATTGGCTGGATGTGGCCGACCTGAACTTCAGCAGCTTCCCTATGCGCAAGGCTATGATCGATGCCATGACCTACTGGGTGCTCGAAGCCAACGTGGACGGCTTTCGCTGCGACTACGCCGACGGGGTACCGTTCGACTTCTGGCGGGTGGCCATAGAAACCCTCAGAGACATCCCCGAAAGGGAGATCATTATGCTTGCCGAAGGCAGCCGCGACAACCACCTCAGTGCAGGCTTCGACCTGATCTATGCCTGGGATTTTTATTACCGTACCAAGGATGTGTATGGGGGGCAGTCGGCCAACATACTCTACAACACACATGTGGCAGAATATAATGGAGTGCCTGCAGGGAAACATCGCCTGCGCTATACCACCAACCATGATGAGTCGGCATGGGAAGCCACACCCATGGTGTTTTTCAACGGGCAACAGGGCGCACTGGCCGCCTCGGTGGCAGCCATATTCATGGGCGGCGCCCCCCTGTTTTATACCGGGCAGGAAGTGGGGCAGCAAAACAATGTGCCGTTTTTTTCCAACGCACCCATCAACTGGACCCAAAACCCGGCCATGCTGCAGGCCTACCAAAACATGATGGAAGTTTATACCCAATCGGACGCCGCTCGCAAGGGAGCAATAACCAACTACTCCACAACCAATGTGGTTGCCTTCAAAAAGACTTACAGCAGCCAAGAAATGCTGGTACTGATAAATATCAGAAACAACACACAGAACTTCTCCGTTCCTGCAGAGTTGCAACAAACCAACTGGCAAAACACCCTAAGCGACAGCCAGGTATCCCTGGGCACCTCAGTGACGTTGAATAATTATGAGTATTTAATATTGAGGAATTAGGGAACGGAAGCAATTTCTCGCTCCGGTTCAATCCCGCCTCCCGACTCCGCTTTGCTCAAGGAGCACCGTTTTAGGATTCTTGCAAGAGAAAAGAATGGCTATTGGTTAAACTCGGCAGCCTTCATCTGGTAATATTTCTGAAGAACAAAGAAGGCTTTCTTTTTATCTCCGGTCTGCGAAACAAGGCCTTTGCGATTCCAACCGTCCTGAATGCCGGAGAGCACTCTCCTTGGAGACCGGAAGTCGGTTAAAATCCATGGCGTTACACCTCTTAGCTGCGGGATGGTTTCCAGCATTTTTACGGTTTCTTCGTAAAGATGCTCCTGAAACTCCTCGGTCCACCTCTCTTCCTTTGTACCATGAAGCCCCTGCAGAGCCCCTGCTCCAAATTCAGAATTAATAACTGGCTTGTCATATTGAATATCGAAAACAGCAGTAGCAAGTTGGTCGGGCAAGCCGGAATACCATCCAATATATTGGTTGAAACTGATCACATCCACATAGTCCTGAAGCGGGTCTTCAATCACCTGGGTATTTGAAGTCCCGGGTTTGGTGTGTCTTTCCAGGGCAGCGCTCACCAGGCGAACAGGGTCCATTTCGCGGGTAATTTCGATCATTTTTTTCAGAAAATCGGTCCTGGGGCCGGATACCGGCGTTTCATTGGCTACCGACCAAATTATTACTGAAGCGCGGTTTTTATCGCGGGTGATCATATCTTTCAGCTGGTTGGCGGCATTTTCATAGGTTTCCTGGTTTTCCCAATGTATGGTCCAGTAAACGGGAACTTCTGACCAAACCATCAAGCCCATTTCATCTGCCACACGCACCATGTTCTCGTTATGCGGATAATGCGCCAGGCGAACAAAGTTACAGCCCAGTTCCTTTGCCCAGCCCAGCAAAATTCTGGCATCTTCTTCTGAATAAGCCCTGCCGCCGCGAATGGGATTTTCCTCATGAATGGAAATGCCGCGCAAAAACACCGGAATGCCGTTCACCAGGATATCGCTTCCTCGCGTTTTTACCGTTCTGAAGCCTATTCTATCCTTGATAACATTACCCCGATGGGTAAGCATAACTTCATACAGATAAGGCTTTTCCGGATTCCACAACCTCAGGCTTCCTGCATCCATCTGACCTTTGCCTACTCCATTGGCATCGGTAGCCACAGTCATACTGATATTTGCTTCGGGAATTTCCACCTTAACAGTTTGATTGGCATTATCAGGGCCATTCAGCGTTACGGTAACTTCAATAATATCCTTTTTGTCAGGAGCCAACTGAACGTAATAGTCCTGAATAAAGGTTTCACCTACTTCAACAATCATCACATCACGGGTAAGGCCGCCATAATTCCACCAGTCAGTATTAACTGTGGGTACTCCCTCCGGTTTGCGGGTATTGTCTACCATTACAATTACAAAGTTGCCTTCGGGTTTTATTTTATCGGTAATCTCAAAATTAAACGGGGTGAAGCCGCCCGTATGGACGCCCAGTTTCTCCCCATTCAGATAAACATCAGCCCTGTAATTTGCTGCTCCAAAATACAAAAACTGGCGATGACCCACTGTAGCTGCAAAATCGAAAGCTTTGTAATACCATACCGCCCCTTCATAATAAAACAACTTTTCCTTTTGCGAATTCCAGTCACGTGGCACAAGGATACTATCTGCCTTATCAAAATCATACTCCACCCTTTCGGATGGGTGTTGCTGTTTGTAGCCCAGAAATATTGATTCCGAATATCCCGGATTGGGCGACTGATCGCGAACTTGCTGCCGGTAGTCATAATAGCCGGTTTGATAAGGATCGACAATATATTTCCAATAACCATTTAGATTATAGGAAGCCCTGCCCTCCACATTCGTAATCTGCGGTTCCTGCCCAAAAAGAAAACCGGGAAAAAAGACTACACAAAAAGTAACCCATCCGATTTGCCAAAAATGCTTCATGTCTGATTACTATTTATTTAAAAAGATTTAACTGAAACCTTGAAAAAATTTGTCTGAAAATACGACAAATTTTCTTCTATATTAAATTTGCATACATTTTATTGAACCCAGGGTTAGATACAGAAGCATTTGATGCTTTCTTTTTGTTCCACGCTACCAATAAAAAAACCGCAAACAGTTGTTATTCAACTGATTGCGGTTTCGCTTTGTCGGGGTGAGAAGACTCGAACTTCCGACCCCTTGCACCCCATGCAAGTGCGCTAGCCAACTGCGCCACACCCCGATTTTGCTTTGCAAAAGTAATACAATCTATTTATTGAGCAAAATTTCTTTTTGAAAAATTACGGAAGGAATGTGACAGCATTAAAAATTGGAAAAAACTTTAAATACCCGCTTGTCGAAGCAAAACAAAAATGTTTAATTTTACGTTTCTTTCTCTAAAAGCACAAAAACAATTGGTGAAAAGCGAATTAATAACCCCGGTAAGAAATGGTTTCCGATTCCGTGTTATACGGACATGCAGCCGGCAATTATAAAATATATTTGCCCAGAGTAATTAGAATCAATGTTAGCGGCACTTTGTAAACAGATATGACCAAAAGCGTCCTCCCCTCCTTCTTGTTCGTGTTGATTTGCCTTTTGCCCTGGCTGGCAGCTGCCCAACCCAAGGCCAGGACGCTCACGCCCGGCAACAAGCAATTTACCTACCGCAACTACCAGTTGCCTGGTCCGCGTATTGAGCTGGGCCTGATGGGAGGCGCTGTGTATCCTTTTACCGATGTGGCACCTGGTGAGCCCGACACCCAACCTGCCATAACTGATTTCAGGTTCAAGTCAGTCGACTTGAACACCGGGCTTTTTTTCCGTTATCGTTTCAACGATTTGTATGCCGTAAAAGGCAGTGCCTCTTACCTTAAACTTAAGGGCGACGACTTTTGGGGCGACACCGACACGGTGCGCGACCGGGGCCGCAGCTTTACCAACGAATTGTATGAACTGGCTGCCATTGGCGAGTTTTATATTCCCAAGCGCAAGGGTAATGAGGTAAAAAATTCATGGTTTGATGTGATTCTCTTTGCCGGCGTAGCAGGGGTATATCACGACCCGCAGGTATATGGCCCCATTATCGACCCCTACGACCTGGAGCAGCAAAACGACCCCATGGCCTACAAAAATATTATTGTGGCCTTTCCAACCGGCCTTATGCTGCAATACAACTATCTGAACAAATGGACTTTGGGGCTTGACATGAACTTTCGGTGGACTTTCACCGATTTCCTTGATGGCTTCGACCGCCCCACCAAGCAGAGGCCCGATTATTACTTCACCACCAACCTTACCTTCAGTTACGTACTCACCTACGCCCCGCGTAAATCGAATACCACCCTGGCCCGAAAGGTTTTCAAACCCAAGCGGACCAATGCCGGAAACCAGGGGTTTCTTTAGTATTCACTTACTTCTTGGCCTTCCACACCTGGTCGGGCACGCCATTGTCGAGTGCCAGTTTTCGCGCAAGCACAAAGAAATAGTCTGACAGCCTGTTGAAGTAACGAATGATAAGCTCATCGACGGGGTTGTCGACGGCCAGATGTATGATGATGCGTTCGGCCCTGCGACAAACCGTGCGGCAAACATGGGCCAACGAAACGGATGGATGTCCGCCTGGCAGGATAAAGTTTCCAAGTGGCGGCAGGGCATCATTCATCTGGTCAATTTCGCGTTCGAGCAAGGTAATGTCACCTTCGCTTAGCTCAGGAAGCTTGTATCCTTCGCTTCCCTGGTCGGCAGCAATGAGCGACTCGGCCGTAAACAGCCGGTCCTGGATTTCGAAAAGGATTTCTTTATAATGCGGAGCAATGTCCTGATCGTGAAGCAGCCCCACAAAGGAGTTCAGCTCGTCGATGGTACCATAGGCTTCGATGCGCAGATGGTATTTGGGTACACGTTTGCCCCCGAGCAGGGAGGTTTCGCCTTTATCGCCCGTTTTGGTATAGATCTTCCACTCTTTCATCAGTAAAAAAGAATTCAACTCAGCCGGCAGCCTGGGTAGCCGGGTTCACCCTGACGATGTTCGGGTTGGGGGCATCACTTTCAATAATTCCGTCGCGCAGCCTGATGATGCGGTGGGCGTGCAAAGCAATGTCTTCTTCGTGGGTCACCAGAATAATGGTGTTTCCCGCCTCATGAATCTCTTCGAGCAATCCCATGATCTCGATCGAGGTCTTGGTATCGAGGTTCCCGGTGGGTTCGTCGGCCAGAATAATGCTGGGGCTGTTTACCAGTGCCCTGGCCACTGCCACACGCTGCCTTTGTCCGCCCGATAGTTCGTTGGGTTTGTGGTGCATGCGATCAGCAAGACCTACCTGGTCGAGCACCAGGGTAGCCCGCTCGCGGCGTGCAATTTTGTTCTGTCCGGCATAAATTAGCGGAAGGGCCACATTGTCGAGCGCGGTGCTGCGAGGAAGCAGGTTAAAGGTTTGAAAAACAAAGCCAATCTCGCGGTTGCGGATTTCGGCCAGTTCGTTGTCGACAAGCTTGCTCACATCTTTTCCGTTGAGAAAATACCGCCCGCTGGTGGGTGTGTCGAGGCAGCCCAGTATATTC